>CAZOLL010000121.1:0-9834 GCA_964580365.1 uncultured Phycisphaeraceae bacterium | reverse complement strand
AGAGCCGCGGGCCCGAGAGCATCAGCCCGTTCAGGATCCCGAACGCGGAGCAGAGGATCGCGATCGCGACGACGCGGCCGGCGTTCTCGCCGAGCGCGCCCGTCAGCGCGTCCGACGCAGGCGTGCTCGAGTGCGCAAGCGCGTCGATCGGCAAGAGCCGCAGGAACGCGAAGTTGGCGAGCAGGTAGATGCCGACCACCGCGGTGACGCCGTAGAAGATCGCGCGCGGCAGATCGCGCTCCGGTCTCTTCATCTCGCCCGCGACGTTCGACAGGTTCTGCCAGCCGCCGATCGAGAACAAGACGCCGACGAGCGCGGACACGAACCCGGACAGCCCGCCCGCGCTGCCTTCGGCGGCCTCGCGCGTGCGCTCCGAGAACGCGGGGCCGCTGCCCCACCCGAGCCCGACGACGATCACGCCGACGAGCGCGAGGATCTTCAGCAGCGTGAACAGGTTCTGCAGCACGCTGCCCTGCTTCACGCCGACGAGGTTCACCGCCATCAGGAACAGGAGCACGCCCGCCGCGAGCGGCGCGCGCTTGTCGGCGACGGCGGGAACGAGCCGCGCGAGGTAGTCGACGAACACGAGCGCGACCGCCGCGTTCGCACCCGAGACGATCACGGTCAGCGCGAGGATGGAGTACAGGAACGCCCACGGCCGGCCGAGACCCTCGCGCAGGTAGACGTACGGTCCGCCAGTGTGCGGCAGGATCTTGCCGAGGGCTGCGTAGGTGGACGCGCCGGTGAACGCGATCACTCCGCCGAGCACCCACGCGAGGATCGACGTGACCGGCGACCCGGTCGCGGCCGCGACGCGCGACGGCTGGAAGAAGATGCCGATGCCGATGATCGTCCCCATCACGATCATCGTCGAGTCGAACAAGGACAGCGAGCGGCGCAGCGTCGGAGCGGCTTCGGATTCGGTCACGGCGGCGGAGTGTAGGGGAGTTCCCGCGGGAACATCCCGTTAGACTCCGCGCCGAGCCCTGCTGGGCGGCCTTCGCCACGGCGCGGCTCGAAACCCATCCGATGGAATCGGCCACCACCGCGACGACGCGACGCCAGCTCCCGCTCGACGAGGTCGAGTGGCAGCTCCTGCGCATCTTCGAGGAAGTGCTCGAGGCGCCTCGGCTCGGCGCGACGGCCGACTTCTTCGTCGCGGGGGGCGATTCGCTCGCGGCTGCGCGTGTGTTCACCGCGATCGCCGAGCGACTGCACGTCGACCTGCCGCTCACCACGCTGATCGACGCGCCGACGGCGCGAAAGCTGGCGCGCAAGGTGCGCCACGCGCGGCGTCTGCGCGCCGGCAATGCGCCGCCGGTCGACCGCCCGCTCGTGCCTCTCGCTCCCGCGGGCGCACCGCTGTTCTTCGCGCCGAGCGCCGGCGCCGACACGTTCACGCTGCACGAGCTCGCGAAAGCGCTCGCGCCGCGCGTGCGCCTGATCGGGCTGTCCTACCCCGGTCTCGATCGCACGCGGCCGTTCCTCACGCGCGTCGAGGACCTCGCCGAGCGCTTCCTCCCCCACGTGCGCACCGCGGCTCCCGACGGTCCGCTGCGGTTCGCGGGCTCGTCGTTCGGCGGCCTCGTCGCAGTCGAGCTCGCGAAGCGCCTGCGCGCCGAGGGACGGCGCGTCGACCTCCTCACGCTGCTCGACACCTACGCGCCCCACTATCCGCGCCGGCGCCCCGGCGTGCGCGCGGCGTTCGGCGCGGCGCGTCGCCATCTGATGCCGCCGTTGCGGATGGACGAGCCGTTCACGCGCGAGCTGATCGGTGAGGGCATGCGCATGAAGCGCCGCGCGCTCGCGATGCGGCTGCGCCTGCGCATGAACAAGAACTTCCTCCTGCCGCGCCGCGGCGAGCGTTTCCTCTACCTGCTCGAGGCCTGCATGATCGCGCGCGAGCGCTACGCGGTCCGCGAGTACGGCGGCGACGTGCTGCTGTTCCGCGCGTCGACGCAGCCGCGGCCGGACGTGTACTTCGCCGACCCGACGCTCGGCTGGGGAGAGGTCGTGCGCGGCAAGCTCGAGGTCGTCGAGTACGGCGGCGCCCACGCGGACCACCTGCGCGCGCCGGCGGCCGAATCCATCGCGGACCAGATCGCGGCGCGCTGCGTCGCGGCCGATCGATGACCGGCGACGAAGCGCTCGCGACGGCCTCGACGGGGACCGCCGCGACGCGCGGGATGCCGCCGCGGGATTTCCGACCCCTCGGCGCGGACCTCGCCGAGCTCGATCTGTTCCGCGCCGTGCTGCGCACCGCGGAGCGTTCGCCTGCGGCGCTCGCGATCGTCGGCGCGGAGCGCTCCGTGTCCTACGGCGAGTTCATGCGCCGCGCGCTCTCGATCGCCGCGTGCGTGCGCGACGCGCGCGCCGCAGACGGCGTGGTCGCGCTCGCGGTCGGAATGCATTCGTTCCCGACCGCCGCGTTCGGCGTGCTGGCGGCGGGTGCGGCGTTCGTGCCGCTCGACGTGTCGTGGCCCAACGCGATGATCTCGGGAGCGATCGCCGCGTGCGGCGCGCGCATCGTGCTGCACGACGCCGCGCACGCGGAGCGGCTCGCACCGATGGTCGCGGACGGTTCGCTCCGAGCGCGAACGATCGCGCTCGATTCGATCGACCTGCCCGGCGCGCCGGTGCGGACGATCGACGGGCGCGCGCGTGCCGCGGTGTTCTTCACCTCCGGTTCCACCGGCCGCCCGAAAGGCGTCGCCATGGGACACCGATTCCTGCTCGAGGACGCGATCCGGCAGTCGAACGACGCCATGCTCTCGCCGTCCGACCGGGCCGACCTGCTCTATCCGCCGTCGTTCAGCGCGATCCTGATGCCGCTGATCGGGATCCCGCTCGCCGGGGCGAGCATGCATCCGTTCGACGCGCGGGAGTGGCTGCATCGATTGCCGGCATGGCTCGTGGAGCAGGCGATCACGGTGTCACGGCAGTCGACGGCGATGCTGCGGTTCATCTGCGCGGGCGGGCCGCGACCCGCGCCCGCGCTGCGACTGCTCTCCGTCACCGGCGAGACGCTGCGCGCCGCCGACGTCGAGGCATTCCGGCGGACGTTCGCGCCGAGCGTCGTCCTGCGCCACGGGTACGGTTCGAGCGAGGCGCGCACGATCGCGCAGTCGTTCTTCCTCGCCGGGGACGAAGTGGAGGATCCGGTCCCGCTCGGCACCGGCGTGCCGGATCGCGAGATCTCCATCGTCGATCCGGACGGCAACGCGCTGCCCACGGGGACCGAAGGCGAGGTTGCCGTGACGGCGCTGCGCCTCGCCGACGGGTACCTCGGCGACGCCGCGGGACGGACGCGGTTCGAGCCGCTTCCCGACGGTCGCATCCGCCTGCGCACCGGCGATCGCGGCCGGCTCGACGCGGCCGGGCGACTCTGCCTCCTCGGCCGGCTGGACGACATGGTGAAGGTCCGCGGTCAACGCGTCGAAGTGCTCGTCGTCGAGCGCGCGTTCGCGGCCGTGGCGGGCGTCGAGGACGCGGTCGTGATCCCGTTCCTCCGTAAGGACGGTGCGACCGGGCTGGCCGCGTTCGTCGCGGCGCGCAAGCTCGGCGCGGCGGCGGTGCGCGCGGCGCTGGTGCGCGTGCTGGAGCCGGCCGCGATTCCGGAGCGGATCGAAGTGCTTCCCGAGCTGCCGAAGACGTCGAGCAGCAAGGTCGATCGCCGGCGCCTGCTCGCCGACCGTTCGCTGGTCGCTCCGAGCGAAGCGTCACGGTCCTCGAGCTGACCTCCCGCGATCAGCGCGGAGCGACGCACGCGCGCGCACGCTCGAGGAGCCGCATCGTCTCGTTCCGCCAGTCGGCGCGGTGCATTTCGTACGGGCGCGTCGCGAGCCGCAAGAGCGCGGCGGCCTCGTGACGCAGCGAAGGCACGAGGCGCGTCCCGTAGCCGTCCACGAACGCGGTGCGCAGGATCGGCGGCACGGTCGCGTCGACGCGGCCGGTCGCCTCGGCGAGCGCCAGCGCGGCGAGGAACGAGCCGACGTCCTTGTGCGGGTCGGCCACGCGCGCGGCGGTGAGTCCGATCAGCACCGGGCCGTCGGGACCACACCGCACCGAACCGGGACCGAACGCGCCGTGGCAGAGCACGGGACGCGACTCGGACGTCGCGGGCCAGGCGTCCTCGAGCGCGACGCGGACGCCGCGCGCGAGGGCGAAGATCTCCGGGTCGGCGGCCTCGAGCGTGGCCACGGATTCGTCGAGCGCGGCGAACTCCGCGGCGGCGTCGATCGACGCGAGATCCGCGACGCCCTCGAACGGCAGCGCGTGCAGCGCGCGCAGGCGTCGGCCCGTCTCCGCCGCGAGCGCCGCGGCGTCGTGACGGCGCAGCCGGTCGAGCAGGCGGTCGCCGGAGCGGTGCTCCTCGAGGAAGACGTGCGTTTCGTCGTCGTGCCCGAGCGGACGCGGCACCGCGACGCCCGCGACCGAGGCGCGAGCGAGCAAACCGTGCGCGAGCGCGGCGCTCCGGTCGACGGACGCGCGGAGCACGGCGCTGCGGCCGTCCTGGTACAAGAGCCGCGCGGTGACCGCGCGCGCCGGACGATAGGCGAGCGGCACGAGCGCGGCGTGGAGCCGCTTGCGCGCGTTCTGCGGCGCGGGCGGCGCGGACGACCCGATCTCGGTCAGCGCACGAAGGCGCGCGGGTCGCATGAGCGTGCGCAGCCGCGGCATCGCGGAGTCGTTCGGGAACGCGATCAGCACCGCGGAGCGTTCGGGCACGACGATGGACGCCGGGCCGATTGCGGGTTTCACGGGCCGCCCGCTGCGTGCCGCGCGCACGATCCGCGCGAACTCCTTCAGGTCCGACGCGGCGGTGACCGACCACGCGGCGCCGATGTGCTCGGTTCCACGAGCGATCTTGCCGACCAGCCCGAGCAAGAGGGCGCGCGTCCCCTCGCGTTCGACGGAGTCGATGGTCAGCTCCTCGACGCGCGCCTCGTGCGGCAACGCGGCGTCGATCGCCTCGATCCACGTCGAGACGTCGAACCGCTCGTCGTGTCGGTCGGCGAAGCTCATCGGGTCCACACTACCGCGCTACACTCTTCGACTCCCTCTCGCTCCCAATTCGCGGATCCCGGCATGACCCTCGACCTGCTCCGACGACTCGGCATCTCCGACGTGAACCCTGGCGCGCACGACGGCGCCTCCGCGATCGCCACGCACGGCGCCGCGCTCGACTCGATCAACCCATCGACGGAAGCGCGGATCGCGGGAGTCACCGAGGCGGAGCCGGCGGTCCTCGAGGAGGTCACGCGACGCGCGCTCGCGGCGTTCGAGCGCTGGCGCCTGGTGCCCGCGCCGCAGCGCGGCGAGGTCGTGCGCCAGATCGGCGAGGCGCTGCGCGCGCACAAGCAGGACCTCGGCCGCCTCGTGTCGTTGGAGATGGGGAAGATCCTCTCCGAAGGCGAGGGCGAGGTGCAGGAGATGATCGACATCGCCGACTTCGCGGTCGGCCTGTCGCGCCAGCTCTGCGGCCAGACCATGCACAGCGAGCGCGCGCGCCACCGGATGTACGAGCAGTGGCACCCGCTCGGGCTCGTCGGCATCGTCACCGCGTTCAACTTCCCGGTCGCGGTCTGGGCCTGGAACGCGATGCTCGCAGCCGTCTGCGGCGACGTGATGATCTGGAAGCCGTCCGAGGTCACGCCGCTCACCGCCGTCGCGGTGCAGAAGCTGATCGAGCCGATCGTGAAGAGGCACGGCATCGCCGGCGTGTTCAACCTCGTCGTCGGGCGCGGCGTGCCGATCGGCGAGACGCTCGTGAAGGACCGTCGCGTCGCGCTCGTCTCCGCGACCGGTTCGTGCCGGATGGGAAAGCGCGTGGCCGAAGTGGTCGGCGCGCGGCTCGGCCGCTCGCTGCTCGAGCTCGGCGGCAACAACGCGCTGATCGTGATGGAGGACGCCGACCTCGACCTCGCCATGCGCGCGATCCTCTTCGGCGCCGTCGGCACCGCGGGGCAGCGCTGCACGACGACGCGCCGCCTGATCGTCCACGAGAAGCTGCACGACGCGCTCGTGAGCCGGCTCGTGAAGGCCTACGGCAGCGTGAAGATCGGCGACCCGCTCGAATCCGGCACGCTGATGGGGCCGCTGATCCACGGCGGCGCGGTCGAAGGGATGATGGCGGCGCTCGACCGCGCGAAGCAGGAAGGCGGCAAGGTCGTCACCGGCGGGCGCCGCGTCGATCGGAAGGGCTTCTTCGTCGAGCCGACGATCGTGCTCGCGCACGAGAAGATGTCGATCTGGCGCGAGGAGACGTTCGCGCCGATCCTCTACGTGTTCAGAGTGGCGAGCTTCGACGAGGCGCTGCGCCTGCAGAACTCGGTGGACCAGGGCCTCTCGTCATCGCTCTTCACGAACGACCTGCGCACGGCGGAGGCCTTCCTCTCCGCCGCCGGTTCCGACTGCGGCATCGCCAACGTGAACATCGGAACGAGCGGCGCCGAGATCGGCGGCGCGTTCGGCGGCGAGAAGGAAACCGGCGGCGGGCGAGAAGCGGGCAGCGACGCCTGGAAGGCCTACATGCGCCGCCAGACGAACACGATCAACTACGGCACGGAACTGCCGCTCGCGCAGGGAGTGAAGTTCGACGTGACCTGACGCCGCGCGTCAGAGGACGAGCAGACCCGAGAAGAACCCCGTGACCTTCGAGTTCACGCGCTTGCCGTCGACCTTCTGCGAGAACTTCGACTTCACCTCGCCCGCGAGCACGGTGCCGAGGATGAACACCTGGGGGAACTTGAACGACTTCACGATCGGCTTCGCGTCGGGCGTGACGGTGTCGAGGAAACCCTGGTAGCCGTCGGTGATGTTCGCCTTGAACGTCAGCGCGCTGGTCTCGGTCCAGGTGCCCACGATCGGTGGCAGTCCGTCGACGACCTCGAGGTTCAGCGTGTGGTCTCCCGAGTCGAGACCGAGCTCCCAATCGATCGGGAACGCGACCGGATCGGTGTTGCCCGTCTTCAGCGAGCCGCCACCCGTCAGGTCGTAAATCTCGGCGCGAACGGTCGTCGCGACGAAGACGAGGGAAGCGAGGACGAGAGAGGATGCGACGACGTTGCGCCACGAAAGCGGCATGTATTGGCTCCGAATCAGTTTGTCCAACCGGGCATAGTAACCCACACCTCGGTACCCGGTAACGATTCCGTTCATGCTGGATCGGGGACGAGTCGCGCGCGTCCCCGCCGAAGTTCGCGCGGGAACACGTCGTTCAATCCGGATCGACGAACTCGACCGGGGCGGAAACGTCCGGGTGCAAACTCTTGTGCACCGGGCACGTCATTGCCGCCTGCTCCAATGCTTTGCGTTGATCCGGCGGGAAACGACGGCCGAAGCGGATGACCACGGCGAGCTTGCCGATGCGCCGGACCGGGTCGGTCGCCATCCCCTTTTCCACCGAAACGCGGGTGCCGCGCAGGTCCCACCCGTGGCGCTCGGCGACGATGCCCATCACGGTCAGCATGCAGGTGCCGAGCGCGGTGGCGACCAGGTCGGTCGGCGAGAAGCTCTGCCCCTTCCCGTGATTGTCCACGGGCGCGTCGGTGACGAAGGTCGCGCCGGACGGTCCGTGGCGCGCCTCGACGCGCAGTTCCCCGAGGTACTCGGCCTCGATGCGAACCACGCTCAGCCGCGCTTCACCTTGTGGAGCGTCTGCTTGCGGAGACGCGGCGAGTATTTCTTCAGGCCGCCGCCCGCCTTGAACTTCTCGGGCAGGCCGCCCTGCACGCCCATCTGGGTGCGGTAGTTCAGGTCACCGGTCTCGGTGCACTGGAGCCAGACCCACTCGCGCTTGCCCTTCTTGGACTTCGCCATGACGATCTCTTTCGCTCTGCGGAATGAACCCGGCACCTTATGGGTTGCGCCGGCGCGCGTCAATCGCGCGGGGCGTGACGATGGAGCCGCCGGTGTCCGTCGAGCGTTTCAAGGCGTTCGCGAGAACGTCGCCGGGTCGATCTCGGGATCCGCTTCGAGCTCGTCCCACACGTCGTCCAGCGCCGCCGCGCGCGCGCCCTCGAACCATGCCTCGCTGCGCACCGGCAAAGACAGGCCACCCGTGTCGCGCCAGTCGACGAACCGCGTCTCGAGCGGACCGAACCCGCCGCTCGGCCCGCGGCCGCGGTGCGTCGTCGAGAGGATGCGCCCGGTGCTCGGGTCGAGCGCGAGCGTCGTCGTCGCGCCGTCGAACGCGACCGTGACCCGCTCGACCGCGCGGCCGTCCAGATCGCCGCGGCCCGCGTCGACCGCGACGAACCCTTCGCGATCGCGCGCCTTCAGGATCACGAGGGGGTCGCGGGAGCACATCCTCCGGTATTCGGCGCGCGACCACGGATGCATCGTCTCGTCGCCTCCGCTCTTCGACCAGAACCACGCATCGTCGCCGGACTCGATCGTCGAGTGGCGGTACTTCTCGCCGTAGAACCGATCGCGGCGGACACGCCCGGGGAACTGCGCGATCTGCACCTCGCCCTCCTCGACGTCTTCGCCCTCGAGCTTCATCGGGCGCTTCCACGCGCGGCGCAGCGTCGTGAGCGCGTCGAGACGTTCCGCTCCGCCGATGCCCTTCACCGCGAGGTCGAGCAGCTCGCGGCCGCGTCGCGCGCTCTCTTGCGTCGACGCCGGAACTTCGTCCGCTCGCTCGAGGAGGCGTTCGGGAGACTTCTTCCAGCCCTCGCGGCACTGGTTCGACGCGAACACCCAGATCTTCGCGTCGCGGACTTCGAACAGCTTCGCGCGGCCGGCGCCTCCGAGCGAGCCCATGCGCGCGCACCCGCCGCCCATCTGGATCTCGAAGCGCTCCGGGTCGGACAGGAACTTCGCGCGGTTCTCCTCGCTGACGAAGCGGTAGGTGAAGCGGTACCGGGTCAGCTCGAGGTCTTCCTTCCCCGCGACCTCGCGTCCGGCGATCAGCTCGATCGGGTCGAACTCGAAGAGCTGCGCGTCACCATCGCCCGCGAGCGCCAAGCCGAGGAAGAGGATCGTCGCACCGAGCATGGTCGATCTCCGAAGCGTTGCCGTGGGGCCCGCCGTCCGTTCGATTACCGGCGGTGGGCCCGGCAATTTACCCCGCCCCGGAATACCCGTCAGGAATCGGCGGTTCTCCGAAACGCCGGACCACCTCGCGGCATGTCCTATCTTCGAGGCCATGACCCGCCGAGAGGAAGACCCGGGCGCGATCGTCGCGGAGTCCGCGTGGCTCCGCCGTCTCGCCGCACGCCTCGCGGACGAGCCCGCCGACGCCGACGACCTCGCGCAAGCGACCGCGGCGGCGGCGATCGAGCACGAGCCGCGGACGGACCGTTCGCTGCGCGGTTGGCTCGCGACGGTGCTGCGGCGTTTCCGCCTGCAGGCCGACCGCGCCCGCCGCCGCCGCGAAGCCCGCGAGCTCGGCGCCGCCGTTCGCGAACGCGTGCCGTCGACGTCCGACCTCGTCCTGCGTCTCGAGACGCAGCAGCGCGTGCTCGCCGCGGTGCGGGCGCTCGCCGAGCCGTACCGATCGGTGGTCCTGCTGCGC
Source organism: uncultured Phycisphaeraceae bacterium (assembly GCA_964580365.1). Taxonomy (GTDB): domain Bacteria; phylum Planctomycetota; class B15-G4; order B15-G4; family JADJEK01; genus CAZBOK01. The sequence goes on along the minus strand of CAZOLL010000121.1, from coordinate 314 downwards.
TTCTTCGAGGGCCTCGAGCCCGCGGAGATCGCGCGGCGCACCGGAGTGCCGGCCGCGACGGTGAGGACGCGACTGCATCGCGCGCTCATCGTCCTGCGAGAGCGACTCGACGCCGAGCACGGCGGCGACGGGAGGTCATGGCTCCTCGCGATCCTCCCGCTGTGTCCGAAGGCCACGCTCGCGCCGGTCTCCGTCGCGGCGCTCGCCGGAGTCGTCGTCATGAACGTGAAGCTCGTCGTTCTGGCCGTCGCGATCGTCGTCGTCGGCGGCGCGTCCTTGTTCTTCCTCGACGTCGGCGGCGCGCCGCCGCGCAT
>CAZOLL010000120.1:0-9862 GCA_964580365.1 uncultured Phycisphaeraceae bacterium | reverse complement strand
CGAACCGCGACGTCGAGCGCGCGGTGAGCGAGGGCCGCTTCCGCGCCGACCTGATGTACCGGCTGAACGTGTTCCCCATCGTCGTGCCGCCGCTGCGCGAGCGCGCCGGCGACATCCCGCTGCTCGTGTCGTTCTTCGTCGACCGCCTCGCGAAGCGGCTCGGCAAGAAGCTCGGCGGGTTCAGTCGCGCGAGCATGGAGCGACTGTCGAAGTACCCGTGGCCCGGCAACGTGCGCGAGCTGGAGAACGTCGTCGAGCGCGCGGCGATCGTCTCGACGGGCGAGACGCTCGAGCTGGACCAAGACCTTCGCGCGGTCGAGCGCGCCGACCCCGCGCAGCGCGTCCGCACGCTCGAGGAAACGGAGTGGGACACGATCGTGGCGGCGCTGCGCGCGACCAAGGGGGTCGTCGAGGGACCGCGCGGCGCCGCGACCATCCTCGGCCTCCACCCGAACACCCTCCGCAGTCGGATCAAGCGCCTCGGCATCGAGCGCGGCCACTACGAGATTTCGTAGGCCCCACGAAATCTCGTGGTGGCGGCCTCCGATCGACCGGTCCTCGATCGACACAAGTCGTTGACAGACAACGGTCGATTCGGATTTCCGCCGCGGCACGGCGCGCGCTCTTGCGGGCCGCATGCTCCGCATCGAGACGACGACCGACGGCCGCCACGAGACCTTCCCCCTGGAAGGGCGCCTCGTCGGCGCCTGGGTCGACGCCCTGCGTCGCGCGGTGAGCGCGGCGTTCGAACGGCGCGCGTCCGTCTCGCTCGACCTCGACGGAGTGCGGTTCGCCGACGACTCGGGCGCCGCGCTCCTGTCCGAGCTGCTCGCCCGCGGGGCCACGATCCGGAAGAGCTCGAGCTTCGTCGCGAAGCTCCTCGAGACGAGGGAATCATGACGACCACGATGACCCGAACCGTCGCGGCGGCGATCGTCGCGTTCGAAGGATGTCCGGATTCGGACGCGGCGCTGATCGACCGGCTGCGCTGCGGCGAGTCGGCCGCCTACCGCGAGCTGATCGACCGCTGCGGGCCGCGAATGCTCTCGACCGCGCGGCGGATGCTCGGCAACGACGGTGACGCCGAGGACGCGGTGCAGGAGGCGTTCCTGAGCGCGTTCAAGTCGCTCGCCGGGTTCGACGCGCGCTCCCAGCTCGCGACGTGGCTGCACCGCATCGTGGTGAACGCGTGCTTGATGAAGATGCGCTCGCGCGCCGCGCGGCCGGAGACGTCGATCGAATCGCTCTTGCCGGCGTTCCACGACGACGGACACCGGGTGCTCGAGATCGCCGCGCCCGAAGATGCGACGGAGCCCGCGGAGCGCCGGCAGATGGCCGCGCTCGTGCGCGCGAAGATCGACGCGCTGCCGGAGTCATACCGGGCGGTGATCGTGCTGCGCGACCTCGAGGGGATCGACACCGCGGAGACGGCGAGCCTGCTCGGCGTGAACCAAAACGTCGTGAAGATCCGCCTGCATCGCGCGCGGCAGGCGCTGCGGACGCTGCTCGTCCCGGTGCTGGGCGAGGACGGCGAGGATTGAAGCGGCCGCGTCCGCTCGGAGCGCGGCACGAAAACGGCGCGTGCGGTATGACTGTCCGCGCATGCAACTCGACCCATCGACTTCGCCCGACGTCGCGCACGCGATCCAGCTGTCCGTCGCGCCGGTCTTCCTCCTCTCCGGAACCGCCGGGCTCATCGCCGTGATGGCCGCGCGCCTCGGGCGCGTGGTCGATCACGCGCGAAAGTACGAGGTCGAGCGCGAGGGCGCGTCGCCCGCGCGCGGCGCCGAGCTCGACTCGAAGCTGCCGGTGCTGTCGCAGCGCGCGAAGCTGATCAACCGCGCGATCATCCTGTGCACGTTCGCGGCGCTGCTCGTGTGCGCGGTCGTCGTGACGCTGTTCGTCGGCGCGTTCTTCGACTTCGACGTGTCGCACGCGGTCGCCGCGGTGTTCGTCGCTGCGATGCTGTCGCTCTGCGGCGCGCTCGTGACGTTCCTGCGCGAGATCGCGCTCGCGACGAAGTCGCTGCGGATCGGGGGGAGGTAGGGGGCTCGGTAGCGATGTGATCGTGATACTGCGCCTGACGGTTCTGGGGAAACCGCTACTCACCTCATCGAACTCGCCACGCATGCCAAGATTGGCGTCTCATTGCGTCGACCAGTCGATCCAGCGATGGAAAGATGCGCGGTTCATAGAATCCATCCAACATTAACAGTCGAAGCAATTCGGGAGCTTGGTCAGCCTGCAACTCGACGCGTAATAACCGCTGTATACCAGTTCCTGGTCCGTTGCCGATCTCCTCCAATGATGGCCAATGACCGTGTTCGACAAAGAACGCCTCTGGCGTCGTCACGACTGTGAAGACAGACTCCTGGTTCGCCATGAAACTATCGTGATGGTTCGGGCGCTCGATCGACTGCAGAGAAGGCGCTCCGACCGTCGTGTGGATACGCGGTTCCTGCTGAAGACACCACACGGCTATCGGAGCCGGGTTTCCTGCCCGTGATTTGGTTGCGCCTATCGCCGCGAAAAACGCCGCAATCTCGGGGCGGAACGTCCAGTCCAGAAGCCGCGTTGGGACGCCGCGATGCTGTGGAATGTGGGCGGCGAAAAATCCGCGGTAGAACTCATTGGGGGGAAAGTTGACATCCAAGAGATCTGCGAGGCTCTTTCGAACCGTCTCGGCGTCAGGCAGGGGAATTCGCGCAAGATCCGCCAAGTCGTAGAACGATTTGATAAGGCGCTCCTCCACGCGCGCATGCACAAGAGCTGCGAGGAGGCGCTTTCTGGCGATGCCAATGCGGCCGGCGATTCGCGCCGATTCGATGATCGTGGAGATTGGCGTGAACGGGTGGGTTTCAAGGTCACGTAAGTACTGTCTCAGCTGAGGAACCTTCGAGATCTCCTCAGAGATGCTCCGACGCAGCGGCGCGAGCGCACGCTGCCATTCGGCTCGCCAAACGCGCGGCAGAAGTGCGTGACTTGCGGACGTGACGCCACGAAATAACCAGGGTGTCCCGGCGGGGCCCCTCTGCCATTGCGGTTGCGAAAGTCGGAGCTTTGCGAGGAAGCTCTGCGCCGTCGTGAACCTAATCGCGGAGCCCCTCAGCTCAGCACTGGCTGTACCCGCACCCGTGGCACTTCACGCAGCCTTCGACGAAGACCAGCGTGCCTGCGCACTCGGGGCACTTGATCTTGAAGGCGGTCTGGCTGGCGCGGCCGGGGTTCGGCGGCGAGACGGGGGCGGTCGCGGTCGCGGCGCCGGCGTCGTCGTGGCCGTTCTCGTCCAACTCGTGCAGGTCGACTTCGCCAAGCAACAGAGCGCGCAGGCCGAACTTCGCCTTCGCGCGGAGGTACTTCTTGATCGCGCGCGAGAGGCCGTCGGCGAGCGACGTCACCGCGCCGTCGGCGGTCGGCACCGAGAGCGACGAGCCGATGCCTTCGAGCTGACGGATCGCGAGCTCGATCGGACCGTTGCAGCGCAGGAAGAGCGACAGCAAGCGGCAGATCGCCTCGAGGTCGGACGTCGCGACGTCGCCGCCCTTGCCGAGCTGTGCGAAGACCTCGCGCTCGACGCCGGACTTCGGGTCGACGCAGATCTTCACGTGCATGTTGCCGAACGGCGTGATCTGCCGGATGCGCAGGCCGGACATGATCTCGGGCAGACGCACCGGTGCGAACTCGATCTTCTTCGCGAGCTCTTCGGAGAGCTTCGCGGAGTCGCTCGCGGCGCTGCCGCCCTTCTTGCTCGCCTCGCCCTTCAACGCCATCGGCTGGTTCTGGCGGCTGCCGTCGCGGTAGACGGTGATGCCCTTGCAGCCGGTCTCGAACGCGAGGAGGTAGGCCTCCTTCACTTGATCGGGCGTCGCCTCGGACGGGAAGTTGATCGTCTTCGACACCGCGGCGTCCGTGAACTCCTGCCACGCGGCCTGCATGCGCACGTGCCAGTTGGGCGCCACGTCGCGCGCGGTGCGGAACGTCTCGCGCACGTCGGCCGGGAGCTGCGTGCAGTTCTGGATCGTGCCGTCCGTGCACGCCTGGTCGAGCACCGAGTCGACGGCGGGCTGGTCGAGGCCGAGGCCTTCGAGCGCGCCCTTGAAGATCGGGTTGACCTCGTACAGCGTCTGCCCGTTCAGCACTTGACGGATGAACGAGAGCGAGAAGATCGGCTCGATGCCGCCGGAGCAGCCGGCGATGATCGAGATGGTCCCGGTGGGGGCGATCGTCACGCAGTGCGCGTTGCGCATCTTGCGGTGGTACTTGGTGTCCCAGACCGAACCCTTCCAGTTGGCGAAGACGCCCTTCTCTTCGGCGAGCTCGGTGTCGGCGTCCCACGCCTCCTGGCGGATGAACTCGCCGAGCTTGCGCGCGAGGTCGAGCGCCTCGTCGGAGTCGTAGCGCACGCCGGTCTTGAACAGCAGGTCCGCCCAACCCATCACGCCGAGGCCGATCTTGCGATTGGCCCGGCACATCGCGTCGATCTCCTTGGTCGGGTAGTTGTTCGCCTCGACGACGTCGTCGAGGAAGCGCACCGCGAGGCGCACGGTCTTCCCGAGGTCGTCGTAGTCGATCGTGCCGTCCTCGCGGACGAAGCGCGCGAGGTTGATCGAGCCGAGGTTGCACGCTTCGTAGGGCAGGAGCGGCTGCTCGCCGCACGGGTTGGTCGACGTCATGTCGCCGAGCTGCGGCGTCTGGTTGAACTGGTTGACGCGGTCGATGAAGATCAGGCCCGGCTCGCCCGACAGCCACGCCTTCTCGATGATGAGGTCGAACAGCTCGCCGACCGTCCAGTAGTTCGCGCGCTCTTCCGTCGAGAGGTCGCGGGCGAACGCGTTGTAGTCGGCGGCGCCCGTCTCCTTGTTCAGGTACGCCTTGCGGTTCGTGTGCGGGTTCACGACCAGGTGCGTCACGCTCGGGTCGCGCTTGTACTGGTCCATGAATGCGTCGGTCATCGTGACCGACAGGTTGTAGTTGGTGACCTGCGAGAGGTCTTCCTTCACGCGGATGAAGTCGACGACGTCGGGGTGATCGACGCGCATCGTGCCCATGTTCGCGCCGCGGCGGAACGCGCCCTGCTGGATCGCGTTGGTCACGCCGGAAAGCATGCGCAGGAACGAGAGCGGACCCTCGGTCGTGCCGCCGGAGCTCTTCACGATCGAGCCCTTCGGACGCAGCGCGGAGAGGTCGATGCCGGTGCCGCCGCCGGCGCGCTGCACGAGCGCGATCTGGCGCGCGGTCTCCATGATGTCCGGGATCGAATCGTTGAGCGGGAGGACGAAGCAGGCCGACAACATGCCCAGCGGGCGGCCGGCGTTCATCATCGTCGGCGAGTTCGGGACGAACTTCATCGACCACATCATCTGGAAGAACGGGTCGGTCCACTTGGCCGGCTCCGTCTCGACGGCGGCGACGTGGCGCGCGACGCGCTCGAACATCTGCCGCGGCGTCTCGACGATGTTGCCGCCGTGGTCCTTCTTGAGGTACCGGTTCTCGAGGACGCGGACCGCGTTCTCCGAGAGCAGTCCCTTCTCGTCTTCTCCGTTGCCGTTGCCGTCCACCAGATTCGCCACGCGGTTCTTCAAGTCCGCCTTCGTCACCATGCGCCCCTCCCGAATGAGGCCAACCGTTTCACGACTCACCGAGTTCGATGTCCGGGCGCGGCGTGAGCGGAGGGGTCGGCGGGCGAGGGCGTGGAAGTGGCTCCCGAGCGCGCGCCGCGCGAACCGCCGCGCGGCCGGCTTTCGAAGCGTTTTCCAGCCCTTGGACCAACTCTCCCGATCGGGCGCCACGGCCCGAAACCACTACCGATTGGTAGTGGGGGCGGCAGGGTAGACGACCGCTAGTGGTCGGCAAGAGAGTTTTCACCCAATGTTCAGGAAATCCTAAACCGGCCTCCGCGCGGCAGAAGCGGCGGCGACCCGGCGCTCCGCTGGCCGCGCTCGGATCGGTTCGCGGTCACCTCGAGGTCGCGGTCGTGCGACCTGTGGAGAACTCGTCGCGGGCGCGCGCGCGGCCGCAGGAGCGCGAATCGGGGATACAGTGACGAGGACGATGCGCCTCCCCATCTACATGGACTGCCAGGCGACGACGCCGGTCGACCCGCGCGTGCTGGAGCGGATGCTGCCCTACTTCACGCAGCGCTTCGGCAACCCGGCGAGCAAGAGCCATTCGTTCGGCTTCGAGGCGTCCGCCGCGGTCAAGCACGCGCGCGAACAGTGCGCCGCGGCGATCGGCGCGGAACCGCAGGAGATCGTCTTCACGAGCGGCTCCACCGAGGCGATCAACCTCGCGATGAAGGGCGTGATGCACGCGTACGCGCCGGACCGCGACCACTTGATCACGTGCGTCACGGAGCACCCCGCGACGCTCGACTCCGCGCGCGCTCTCGAGGCAGAGGGATTCCGCGTCACGTTCCTCGGAGTCGACGCGCGCGGCGCGATCGACCTCGCCGCGCTCGAGCGCGCGATCACGCCGAAGACCGCGCTGATCGCGCTGATGGCCGCGAACAACGAGATCGGCACGCGCCATCCGCTGGCGACGATCGGCCGGCTGGCGCGCGAGCACGGCGTCCTGTTCTTCAGCGACGCGACGCAGGGTGTCGGCAAGATCCCGCTCGACGTGCGGAAGGACGGCATCGACCTGCTGTGCTTCACCGCGCACAAGATGTACGGGCCGAAAGGCGCGGGCGCGCTCTACGTGCGCGGCCGCGACCCGCACGTCCGCGTGGTCGCGCAGCAGCATGGCGGCGGGCACGAGCGCGGGATGCGCTCCGGCACGTTGAACGTGCCGGGCATCGTCGGTCTCGGCGCCGCGGTCGAGCTGTCGATCGCGCACCTCGCAGACGAGAGCGCGCGCCTGACGGCGCTGCGCAGGCGCCTCGAGCAGCGCATCACCAGCCGGCTCGACGAGGTGCAGCAAAACGGCGACCCGGAGTTCCGCCTGCCGGGCAACCTGAACCTGACGTTCGCGTGGGTCGACGGCGAGGCGCTGCTCGCGGACCTGAAGGACGTCGCGCTGTCGTCGGGCTCGGCGTGCACCTCGGCGCAGCTCGAAGCGTCGCACGTGCTGAAGGCGGTGAAGTCGCAGGACGAGCTGCGCCACGCCACGATCCGCTTCGGGCTCGGCCGCTTCACGACCGAAGAAGAGGTCGACTTCGTGTCGGACCGCGTGGTCGAGTCGGTGAAGCGCCTGCGCGACCTGTCGCCGCTCTACGAGCTGCGCCGCGGCGGCGCGAAGCGTGCATGACGAGCACGGCGTGCTATGAATGCGCGCCGAACCGAACCGGAGTCGATCGATGATCCAGCTGACCGAACGCGCCGCCGAGGAAGTGAAGCGCATCGTCCGGGAGCAGAGCCTGCCGGCTCACACGTTCCTGCGCGTCGGGGTGACCGGCGGCGGGTGCTCGGGCTTCTCCTACAACCTGCAGTTCGACACCGAGCAGAAGGAGACCGACGCGTCGGCGGAGATCGCGGGGGTGAAGGTCGTCTGCGACGCGAAGTCGTTCCTCTACCTCGACGGCACGGCGATCGACTTCCAGGACGGCCTCAACGGTCGCGGCTTCACGTTCAAGAACCCGAACGCTTCGAGCACCTGCGGCTGCGGCACCAGCTTCGGCGTCTGAGGGCGCGCCGAGCCCGCACGGGGCTCTCGCGCTTCAGCGGTTCTTCGACTCGCTCACCGAGGTCACCTTCACGACCTGGCGCTCGTCGCGCGGGGAGTCGTTCGGGCGCTTGTACACGGTGGACACCGCGCGCTCGTAGACGACGCCGGGGGTGAGGTCGTCCGAGCGCGGCGGGCTGTCGACGAGCGACTGCATCACGCCGTAGGTCCCGCAGCCGGAAATCCCGGCGGTGATCACGAGCATCACTTCTTCCGCGGTCCCGAGCGGACGCAAGCAGACGAAGCCGACGCCCGCATCCTGGCTGGTCTCGTCGCCGGAGCCGATCTTGAACGGCGCGACGACGGCCCGCTTCTGCGCGTCGACGACGCCGACCTCGGCGAACCCTTGCGCGCCGAGCACGCTGCCCTTCAGACGCTCGTCGTCGGAGAGTTGGTGGCGCGGAGCGCCGGCGCGGCGCGGCCCGAGCCCCTGCCCGCCGCGGTAGAGCGCGGTCAGCACCGTCTCGCACGCGGGGTTCACCTTCGGCGAGCCGACGATCACGACGTTGCGCGTGCGCACGAGGTTCAAGACCTGGCGCTGTTCCGCCTCGCCGAACGCGGAACGCGAGAAGAACAACAGCTCGTCGCGCACTTCCGGCTCGTGGCCGCGCAAGAAGCCGAGCAGCTTCGCCTGCGCGCGGAAATCCCACAGGTCGACGGTCGTGCGCATCGGCATGCCGGACTTCTCGCCCTTCTTCGCGCGCGACGAGTCGGAGATCTCGTGGATGCCGAACACGAACGTGACCGTGCGGCGCTTCTCGAACGGCTCGACGAAGTCCTGCTCCTCGCGCTGTAGCGAGAACAGCTCGTTCAAGTCGGTGATCTTGAGGCGCGCCGCGAGCCGCTCGATCGTGTCGCGGCGGATCTCGCTGAAGTGGTTGCCGATCAGCTTCTCGAGCGTGCTGCGCGCGATGCCCGACTCGCGCGCGAACTCGGTGTGGTTGTGGCCGGACTTCCGGATCGCCCGGCCGACGTGAGAGATCAGACGCATCGCGGCCCCCGCGCAGTTCCTGCGGAGTGTACGGTTCGCGCTCCCATCGAGGAAGATGACCGCGCATGAGCGACGCAGGACGAAACGTGTGCGACGTCTTGATCCGCGGCGCGGGCATCGCGGGCGCGTCGGCGGCGCTCGCGCTCGCACAGCCGCGCGCGGGACACGTCGCGCCGCGCGTCCTCCTCGTCGCGCAAGCGGAATGGGACGCGCCGGGCGCGGGGCCGCGCGCGCTGCTCGGATCCGCTGCCTTGGGCGCCTCCGGCCCGCGCGCGTCGATCGCGCGTGCGGCGATCGACGAGCTGGAGTCGTTCGTCCGAGCGGGCGCCGACGACTGCGGGTTCGCTCGCACGCCGGCGGGGGACGGGGTGATCGACGCGGAACGCCTGCTCGCGGCGTTGCACCACGCCGTGGTCGACCGCGGCGTGCGCGTCATCGCCGACTTGCGCGACACCGCGTCGCCGCCTTTGCGCACGGTCATCGCTTCGGAGGCGGCGCTCCCCGAGCACGATGCGTTCTGCGCGGAGGCGGCGGCGACGACGGGCGTGCAGGGCCTGCGCGGCCGAGTTCATCGCGCATCGGCGACTTCCGCGATCGAGCCGCGGGCCGTGTCGATCGCCGGAGGCCACGCGTGGCTCGCGGTCGATCGCTCCGGCGGCGCGTTCGTCCGCGAGGGGCGCGAACCCGCGGGGCGTTCCGACCCGTTTTGCCGCGTGCCCGACGCCGCGGTCCAGGCGCGCCTCGAGAAGGCCGCGCGCGGCGCGCTGTCCGCGGGCGAGCGGCTCGAGGTCGTCGGGCCGCTCGTGCGGCCCGAGATCGTCACGTGCGACCGCGCGCCGCTCGTCGGCCCGCACCCGCTGCGGGACGCGACGCTGTTGTCGATCGGATTCTCAGCGGACGGGGTGCTGTTCGCGTTTGCGGCGGGACGCGCGATCGCCGACTGGATCCTCGAAGGGCGCCCGCGTCGCCCGGAGTGGGAGGCGTGCTCGCCGCGCCGCCTGCTCTGAGCCCGCTCAGGCCGCGGCGGGCTTCTTGCGCAGCATCAGGACGAGCGCGCCCAAGAGGACGACGGCACCCGCGATCGTGAACACGACGGTCGACTTGGACGCCGTGCTCGTGTCGCGCGACGGCGCGGCCTTCTCGGCGACGGAGCCGGACACGAACGCGGCGGCCTCCGAGCGCTTCAAGCCGATCGAGCTGAGTGACGTGTCG
>CAZOLL010000119.1:0-9871 GCA_964580365.1 uncultured Phycisphaeraceae bacterium | reverse complement strand
GACGTCGATCTCGCCGCGGCCTCGGCTCGCACCGCGCGCCCTCTTTCGGCCGCGTCGGCCCCTACGATGCCGCGATGCTCGCACTCCCCTCGCTCGTCGTGCTCTCTTCCCTCGCCGCCCCACCCTCCGGCGCCGATCTCCTTCGCGAGTTCCAGGTCGATCGCGCTGGGATCGAGTGGTACTGGTTCGTCGACTTCGCTCCGTCGCGGCTCGCGCGCATGGACACGTTCGCGGCAGAGTGGAAGGACAAGCTCGCCGCGCTCGACTTCGGCGCGCTCGACGCGGATTCGAAGATCGACGTCGTCTTGCTGCAGCTCTTGATCGAGCGCGAAGCGAAAGAGCGCGACGTCGTGCGCCGCGAGATGAAGGACGACGGGGAACTGCTCGAGTTCGCCGAACCGATCCTCGCGCTGGAGGAAGGCCGCTGGACGCTCGCTCCGCTCGATGGTGAGACCGCAGCGCGCAAGATCGAGTCGATCACCGAGGCCGCGAAGGAGGCGAAGCGCCGCGTCGACGCCGGACGGAAGCCCGAGGCGGAACGACCGAAGGACGCGCTCGCGATCGACGCCGTCACCGCGATGCGCGTCGCCGGACGCGTCGACCAGCTGCGCGGCGCGCTCGACCGCTTCGCGGAGCACTACCGCGGCTTCAACCCCGAGCTGTCGTGGTGGATCGCGAAGCCGGCGGGCAAAGCGGGCGCCGCGCTCTCCGACTACTCATCGTTCCTGCGCCGCGAGATCGCCGGCGTGAAGGGCGAGGCGGACGATCCGCTGATCGGCGCGCCGATCGGCAAGGACGCGTTGGTGGCCTCGCTGCGCGCGGAGATGATCCCGTACTCGCCGGAGCAGTTGATCGCGATCGGCGAGCAGCAGCTCGCGTGGTGCGAAGCCGAGTTGAAGAAGGAGGCGGCGGCGCTCGGCTGCGGCGACGACGTGATGGCCGCGCTCGCGAAGGTGAAGGCCGACCACGTGAAGCCGGGCGAGCAGGACGCGTTCGTGATGGCGCAGGCGAAGGAAGCGGTGGAGTTCCTCGACGCGCACGACCTGGTCACGATCCCACCGCTCTGCCGCGAGACCTGGCGCGTCGAGATGATGGGCCCGGACGAGCAGCGCTACTACCCGTTCGCGAACTACGGCGGGCAGAAGGTGAACGTCGGCTACCCGACCGACGCGATGGAGCTGGACGCGAAGGAGATGGCGCTGCGCGGCAACAACAAGCACTTCACGCGCAACGTGACGCCGCACGAGCTGATCCCGGGCCACCACCTTCAGGGCTACGCCGCGGCGCGCTCGCGCACCGAACGCGGCATCTTCTCCACGCCGTTCCTCGGCGAAGGCTGGTCGCTCTACTGGGAGATCCGCTTCGACGAGCTGGGTTGGGCGAAGAGCCCGGCCGACCGCATCGGCATCCTGTTCTGGCGCGCGCACCGCGCGGCCCGCATCATCACGTCGCTCGCGTTCCACCTCGGCACGATGAAGCCGCCGGAGATGATCGACTTCCTCGTGAAGCGCGTCGGCCACGAGAAGGACAACGCCGTGGGCGAGGTGCGGCGCTGGATCGCGGGCGGTTACGGGCCGCTGTACCAGTGCGGCTACCTGATCGGCGGCCTGCAGATCCGCCAGCTCCATCGTGAATGCGTCGAGTCCGGCAAGATGGCGGAACGCGCGTTCCACGACGCGCTGCTTGCGGAGAACTCGATCCCGATCGAGATGATCCGCGCCAAGCTGCTCGGCGTGCCGGTCGAGCGCGACGGGACATCGCGCTGGCGGTTCGCGGGAGATCCGTGAGTCGTGGCTCGAGGACACGAACTCGAACTCGAGTTCGAGCCCGTGTCTCGACCGCGTACCGTGTACGACCTCCCCACCGCGATTGTCCGAGGGACGACGCAGTTCGATCGCGTGACTGAATTGGAAACACACACCATCCCATGAGGAATCGACCCATGCACAGACTCGTTGCCCTCTTCGCGCTCGCTTGCCTCGGCCCGCTGTCCGGCGCCGCGCGCGCCGGCGTCATCGACGTTCCGGCCGATGCCCCGACGATCGCGGACGCCGTGATGGCGGCCCAGCTGAACGACACGATCCGGCTCGCGAAGGGCCGCTACTTCGAGTCGGTCGCGACCACGAAGCCGCTGACGTTCGTCGGCAAGCCCGGAGCGATCTGGGACGGGACGTTCTCGGGTTCCAGCCACAGCCAACTGACGGTGACCGCCGACGGCGTCACGGTCCGCAACATCGAGTTCCAGAACGGCGACACCGCGATCACGATCGCCGGCGCGGACGCGACGGTGGCGAACTGCCGGTTCCGCGCCGTCGCGATCGCGGTCGAACTCACCGGCGCCCGCGCGACGATCCTGCGCAATCGCTGCTTTGGCACGCGCGACACCTCCTACCTCTTCCAGGTCATCGGCCCGAACGCGCGCGTCGAGCGCAACAGCGCGATCAACGCCGACGGCGCGGCGATCCTCGTCGACGCTCAACTCGCCGGCGGCGCGACGGTGATCGGAAACGTGCTCGAGGACAGCCAGGACTACACGAACATCGAAGTCCTGAACGCGGTGGCGCCGAAGATCGTCGGCAACCGCCTGCGCAACGCCTACATGAGCGGCGCGGCGATCCTCGCCGACAACTGCGACGACGCGCTCGTGTCGAGGAACGAACTCTCGCGGATCAACTACGGCGTGTCGCACGGGATCCGCGTGGTCGGCGCCCGGGCGCGCGTGCTCGACAACGACCTGCGGCAACTCCTCGAATACAACGACGACCACATCGCCATCGAGGTGGTGGGAGCCGACGCGGAGGTCGCGAAGAACTCCATCTACAACTGCGCCGCGGGCGAGGATTCCGACACCTACGGCATCTCGATCACCGGCGCGCGCGCGAGGGTCGCGAGGAACTCGCTCGTCGCGCTCGGAGGCGGCGGCGACGAGACGCGGGGAGTCTTGGTGAGCGGCGACGACGCGACCGTCGACGCGAACGCGCTCCGAGACTTCAACGACGAGTACACCTACGGAATCGAGATCGGCGGCGCACGCGCGGTCGTGACGCGCAATCGGATCAGCAACTTGTTGTACGAGTCGTCGATCTACGTCTTCGGGAACGACTACACCGTCGCGCGCAACACGGTCCGCGACGGCGCCTACAACGTCTATCCGATCTACCTCGACGGCAGCGCGACGGTCCCCGGCAACGCGGTCGTCGAGAAGAACGTCATCTCTGACATTGCGTACCTGGGCCTGTACGTCTCGGGCAACCAGGTGGTTCTGCGCGGGAATCGGGTGCGAAACGTCTCGTACTTCGGGTTCGAGATCAGCGGTAACGACAACCGGCTCGAGGACAACGTCGTGAGCGGGGTCGGCGAGGACGGGTTCTACATCAGCGGCAACGCCAACACGATCTCGCGCTGCGTCGTGTCGCGCGCGGGGGTCGACGGATTCGATGTGGGATCCGGAAGCGGAAACGTGTTCGACCGCTGCCGCGCCACCGACTGCGCGGCGGAGGGGTTCGACAACGGCGGCGGCGCGACGGTGGTGACGAACTGCACGTTCAAACGCTCGCGCATCGACTACGCCGGCAACAACAACATCGTGAACGACGCCGGGACGACCTACGGAACCGGTGGGCCGTCCACCCCGCCCGAGGTCGATTGACCGCGTCGCACGTGCGCGTCGGCGATCTCGTGCGGACCACGGAGCGAGACTCCTAGGATGTCCCCCACTCGCTCGCCGCTTTCGAGAGGATCTTCGATGTCCCCCCGCCCTCCCATCCACCGTCGCGCGTTCCTCCGGCACGCCTCCCTCGCAGCGCTCGTTCCGGGCGCCGCGATCCTTCTCGATCCTCGGGCGGCGGCGGGTCCGTCGCCGGCGGAGCAGGACGACGACAAGAAGGCCGTCGATCCGGTCGCGTACGCGCTCGCTCCGCTCCCCTACAAGACCAACGCGCTCGACTCGGTCCTCTCGGCGGAGATCCTCGAGCTGCACCACGGAAAGCACCACGCCGCCTACGTGAAGGGCCTGAACGGCGCGCTCGACGCGCTGGCCGAGGCGCGCACGAAAGGCGACTTCGCGCTCGTGAAGCACTGGACGCGGCAGGTCGCCTTCCACGGCAGCGGCCACGTGCTGCACACGCTGTACTGGAACTCGATGAGCCCCGACGGCGGCGGCGAGCCGACGGCGAAGATGAAGAAGTGGCTCGAGGCCGGCTTCGGCAGCGTCGACGCCTTCAAGAAGCAGTTCGCGCAGACCTGCAAGGACGTCGAGGGCAGCGGCTGGGGCATTCTCGCCTACGAGCCGGTCGGCAACCGCCTCGTCATCCTCGGCGCGGAAGTCCACCAGCAGATGGGCGCGCACGGCGCGGTGCCGCTGATCGTCTGCGACGTGTGGGAGCACGCCTACTACCTCAAGTACCAGAACAAGCGCGCGGACTACGTCGACAAGTTCTTCGACGTCGTGAACTGGAAGTTCGCCACCGAGGCGCTGAAGGCCGCGCTCCACTGATGCGCACGTTCACGCTGGGACGCCTCGCGTCGGTCGCGCTCGCGACCGCGCTCCTCGGGTGTTCGACGACGCGTGCCGCGGACGCGGCGGACGACGACCTCGCCGCGTGGATCCGCGCGCATTACACGAAGCGCGAAGTGCAGATCCCGGCGCGCGACGGCGCGAAGCTGTTCGCGGCGATCTACTCCCCGATCGACCGGCCCGACCAGCCGGAGCAACACCCGATCCTCCTGTGCCGCACGCCCTACTCGTGTTCGCCGTACGGAGCCGACCAGTTCCGCACGTCGCTCGGGCCGAGCGAGCTGTTCGCGAAGAGCGGGTACATCGTCGTCTACTCCGACGTGCGCGGCCGCTACCTGTCCGAGGGCGAGTTCGTGAACATGCGGCCGCACGCGGATGCCGTGCAGATCGGCAAGGGCGTCGACGAGAGCAGCGACACGTGGGACACCGTCGACTGGCTGATCCAGAACGTGCCGAACCACAACGGCCGCGTCGGCATGTGGGGCATCTCCTACCCCGGCTTCTACGCCGCCGCGGGGATGATCGACGCGCACCCGAACCTCGTCGCGGTCTCGCCGCAGGCGCCGATCGCCGACTGGTGGTTCGACGACTTCCACCACCACGGCGCGTTCTTCCTCCCCCACGCGTTCAACTTCCTCGCGAGCTTCGGCCGGCCGCGCCCCGTGCCGACCACCGAGGGCGGCCCGCGTTTCGAGCACGGCACCGAGGACGGCTACGAGTTCTTCCTGAAGCTCGGCTCCTTGAAGCACGCCGACGAGCGGTACTTCAAAGGCGAAGTCGCCTTCTGGAACGAGATGATGAACCACCCGAACTACGACGCCTGGTGGCAGGCAAGGAACCTGCTGCCGCACCTGCACAAGGTGGCGCCCGCGGTGCTCGTGGTCGGCGGCTGGTTCGACGCGGAAGACCTCTACGGCGCGCTGAACATCTACCGCGTCATCGAGCGCGACAACCCGGCGGTGTCGAACTCGCTCGTCATGGGCCCGTGGCGCCACGGCGGCTGGGCGCGCAGCGACGGCGACAAGCTCGGCGACCAGCGCTTCGGCGACAAGACGGCCGTGTGGTACCGCGAGAACGTCGAATTCAAGTTCTTCGAGCACTGGCTGAAGGGCGACGTCGGCACGGCGAGCGGCGTGCCCGAGGCCGTCGTGTTCGAGACCGGCGCGAACCGCTGGCGCTCGTTCGCACAGTGGCCGCCGGCGCAGCTCGCGCGCCACCGGCTCGAGTTCCGCGCCGGCGGCGCGCTCGCGCTCGACCAGCCTGCGAAGGACGAGAGCGCGTGCGACTCGTTCTCGAGCGACCCGTCGCGTCCCGTGCCGTTCACGCAGGACGTCGCGACCGGCATGACCGGCGAGTACATGACGGACGACCAGCGCTTCGCGTCGCGTCGCCCCGACGTGCTCGTGTACCAGACCGATCCGCTCGACGAGGCGCTCACGCTCGCGGGACCGTGCAACGTCGACCTGTGGGTGTCGACCACCGGCACCGACTGCGACTGGATCGTGAAGCTGATCGACGTGTACCCCGGCGACGCGAAGTGTCCGGACGAGCTGCCGCACGGGCGCAGTTGGAGCTCCGCGCAGTTCATGGTGCGCAGCGAGTCGTTCCGCGGCCGATTCCGCGAGTCTGCCGAGCTGCCGAAGCCATTCGTCCCGAACCAGCCCACACGCATCTCCTTCCCGCTGCAGGACGTGCTGCACACGTTCGGCAAGGGACACCGCGTGATGGTGCAGGTGCAGAGCACGTGGTTCCCGCTCGTCGACCGCAACCCGCAGAAGTTCGTCGACAACATCTATCTCGCCGACGACAAGGACTTCGTCCCGGCGACGCACTCGGTCTGGCGCGACAACGCGCATCGCAGCGCTCTCGAAGTGGGCGTTCTCCCGCCAGGATCCTGATGCCGTTCACCGATCACCCGGCGCTCTGGCTGACGGTCCTTCTGCTGGACGCCGGGACGATCGTTCGCGCGCTCCTGCGGAGGCACAGCGTGGAGAGCACGTGGGCCTGGGTGCTGGCCGTGCTCGCGTTCCCCGTCGTCGGCGCGCTCGCGTACGTCGCGCTCGGCAACCCGGAGGTCCAGCGGGCGCGCATCCGGCGCAAGCGCCGCCGCTCGCCGTCGCCGCCGCCGGGGCCGCTCGAGTCCGTGCTCCGTCTCGCGGCCGCGCTCACGAAGCTGCCGGTCACGGGCGGCAACCGAGTGGAGCTGCTCGCGCACGACCAGAAGGGCTTCCAGCGCATCGAGGAGTGCGTCGCCGGCGCGAAGACTTCGATCTGGGCCGAGTACTACATCGTCAGCGACGACGACACCGGCCGGCGCTTCCTCGACCAGCTCGCGGATGCGGCCGCCCGCGGAGTCGAGGTCCGGCTCCTGTACGACGCCGTCGGCTCGAGCCGCATCGACCGCGCGCGCGTCGCCCGGCTCCGCGCCGCCGGCGGCGAGGTCGCCGTCTTCCACCCGTTCCTCCCCGTGAAGCGGCGCTGGTCGTTGATGCTCCGCAATCACAGGAAGCTGGTCGTCGTCGACGGCACGATCGGCTTCACCGGCGGGATGAACGTGGGCGACGAGTACTCCGGGCGCTTCAAGAGCGGCGGGAGGAACTTCCGCGACACGCACCTCGAGCTCACTGGTCCAGCAGTCGCCGACCTTTCGGTCACGTTCGCGGAAGACTGGCAGTTCGCCACCGAGGAGTCCGTCACGCTGCCGTCGCCGGCCGAGCCGCAACCCGCCGGCACTGCCACCGTCGCGGTGATCCCGAGCGGGCCCGACCAGGATTTGAACGCCAGCCTGCTCGCGTTCTTCGCGTGCGTGACCGAGGCGCGCAAGCGCGTGTGGATCACGAGCCCCTACTTCATCCCCGACGACGCGACCGTGCGCGCGCTGGTCGCCGCGGCGCTCGGCGGCGTCGACGTGCGCATCCTCGTGCCGGCGCAGTGCGACGTGCCGATCGTCGGCTCCGTCGGCCGATTCCACTTCCTGCCGCTCGCGCGCGCGGGCGTTCGCCTGTTCGAATACCTGCCGTCGATGCTGCACGCGAAGACGCTGATCGTCGACGACGACCTCTCCTACGTTGGCTCCGCAAACGTCGACATCCGGAGCTTTCGCCTCAACTTCGAGATCGGCGCGCTCGTGAAGTGCCGGCGCTTCACCGAAAAGCTCGCCGCGCGCTTCGAGGAGAACCTCGCGCAGAGTCGAGAGATCCGGCGCGAGGACCTCGAACATCAATCGTTCGTCGTGCGTCTAAAGACCTCGATCGCCCGCCTCTTGTCGCCGCTCCTGTAGTCCCCCCCCACCCCGGCTTGAGTCGGAAGTCGCCCTCGCCGCGGAGCGCGAACCACTCGCGCATCCGCGGCTTGTGTTCATCGCGATCGAACCGCCGGTTCCGATTCCCGGGCGCTCGCCGATAGGGCAAGTCGCCCAAACGACTTCTGCCGAGACGGCTCGTCCACCGCGCGCCCGCGCGCGGGCGAGTCGAGAGCGAGTTCACCTTCGATGTCGACCCCTGCCCTCGCGCGCCGCGTGTCGTCCGTTCTCGTGTGCCTCGCCGCGCTCTCCGCGCCCGCGCTCGCCGAACCGCCTTCGCTCTCCTCCGGTGTGCTGCTTCACGTCACGGAGGCCGCGGGAGTCGATCGCGTCCGGAGTCCCGTGACGTTCGGCGTCCCGCTCGCGCAGGACGACGGGGTCAAAGACGCGGACGAGGAGCTCGTCGTCGAGGGCCCGAACGGGAAGCTCGTGGCGACGCAGTTCCGCCCGACCGTGCGCTGGAGCGGCCCGCCGAACGACGCGTCGAAGCCGATCCGCTGGCTGCTCGTCGACCTGCAGGTCGACGTGCCCGCGAACACGTCGGTCGACTACACGCTGCGCCGGAAGGCGAACGGCGACAAGCCGGGCAAGCCACCGAAGCTGAAGTGGAAGAACTCGAAGAAGAAGGGCTTCAGCGTCAAGACCGGAGTCGCCGCGTTCGTCGTGCCGAAGGCGGGGATGCACCTGCTGGACCAGATGGGCCTCGACCTGAACGGCGACGGCAAGGTGAAGAAGAAGGAGAAGATCGTCGATCGCCCGTCCGGTTCGGGGTTCGTTCTCGAGGATCGCTTCGGCGCGAAGTACTCGTCCGACGAGCAGAACGTGACGTGGACGGTCGAGGAGTCCGGACCGCTGCGCCTCGTCCTGCGCGCGGACGGACGCCACTGGCCCGTCGAAGACGGCGCCGGCATCGGCCGCGACTTCTTCCAGTACCGCACGCGCCTGACGTTCTACGCGGGCAAGCCGTTCGTCCAGGTACAGCACGAGCTGCGGAACGCGTACCTCGACGACCCGCTCGGGAACATCGGCTTCGAGGGATACACGTTCTCGACGAAGATCTCCTCCGCGGAGGCGAACCCGCTCGCCCGCAACGTGCGCGTGCCCGGCACGCTCGGCGCCGCGCTCGCCGTGAAGGGCTCGGTGCGGCTGTACCAGGACAGCGACGGCGGACCAGTCTGGAACCAGACGCCCGGAACGACGTTCTCCGGCTTCGAGGTGCGCGACGGCGCGGAGCAGCTGCTCGGCAGCGGCGCGGTCAGCCCCGGCTGGATCACGGCGGAGAACGGGAAGCTCGCGCTCACGCTGGCGGTGCGCGACTTCTACTTCGACTTCCCAAAGGGCCTCGAGATCGGCGCGGACGGCAGCCTGCGCTTCGAGATCTTCCCCGCGCGCTTCGGAACGTTTCACTGGCTCGACGACGGCCAGCAGAAGACGACCGAGTTCCTGCTCTTCGCGCACGAGATCGAGTCCGAAGGCGGCGGCGACGCGGACGCGGTCGTGGCCGCGTGGCAGAACCCGCTCCGCCCGTGGGCCGACGCGGCGTGGACGCGCAAGACGCGCGCGTGGGGCGACCTCGGCGACCTCGACGACCCGACGCCGGACGACGCCGTGCTCCGGACCTACGACGACGGCCGCTTCCAGGGCCTCTTGACCAAGGCGCTGAACCGGTCGCAGTACCAGTTCGGGTGGAGCGAGTTCGGCGAGCCGACGACGTCGCGCAACACGCACACGACCGGCTCGCCGAGAAACGCGCTCAGCTACTTCGACAAGTTCGCGATCGCCGGCTCGCTCGGGGCCTTCCGCTACAGCGAGGTGTTCGCGCGCCACTCGCGCGACATCCGCACCTACCACATCGATGGGTTCACGAAGGAGGACCACCCGAACACGCGGCTGTGGGAAGGGCTCCCGCCGTGGGCGCAGTCGCAGGACAAGCTGAACCGCGACCACCTCGACCCCGCGCTCGCGCCGCACCGTGCGGGGATCCCCGCCACCGGCCACGGTTGGAACGGCTTCGACATCGAGCACATGATGGTCGACGACCTGTACGAGTACTA
>CAZOLL010000118.1:0-9999 GCA_964580365.1 uncultured Phycisphaeraceae bacterium | reverse complement strand
CGCCGCCGCGCCAGCTCTTGAAGAAGGTGATCGCCCCGTCCTGGTCGATGCCGAGGAGCCAGGCGTCGCGCGTCGCGTTCGACAGTCCGGTGTAGCCGGTCAGCGCGTAGCCTCCGTCGATCGCGATGACGTGGTTGATCGCGTCGTACGGCGTGTCGCCGGAGCTGCCGGAGACCGACTCGCCTGCGTAGCAGCGCTGGAAGCGGGTCTGCCCGTCCGGCTGCAGGCCGATCACCACCGCAGCGTGATCGGCTCCGTACGTGTGGCCGGCGGCGATCAACGTGCCGTCCTCGCCTTCGCACGCGGCGTAGCCGTCCTCCCACACGTTGCCGCCGATGACGCGCGCGAACACGAGCGCCTGGTTCGAGTCGAGCTTCACGGCGAGCAGGTTGCGCTGGTCGATGGTGTTGTTGGGGAACGGCGCATTCTCGTAGTCGACCGTGCCGACGAGGAACAACCCGCCGTCCTGCGTCGCGATCACGTCCTCGAAGACGCCGAAGGTCGACGCCGCGCCGAAGTCGAACTCCTTGGTCCACACGATCGCTCCGGCACTGTCGAGCTTGCCGACCAACGGGCGGTCGCTCGCCGGGTAGTGGCTGACGCGGCCCGCGCAAATCACGCCGTCGTCCGCCGTGGCGATCATGTCTTGGATCAACAGCGAGTCGGCGCCCGCGATGTCGAGGACCTTCACCCACAGCGGGTTGCCCGCGGCGTCGAGGCGCTCGATGCGGGCGCCCGCGTTGCCGCCGCCGCTGACGCCGGTGCCGCCGCCGATCAGGATGTCGCCGTTTTGTCCCTCGACCACGGCGATCGGCCGCCCGGAGCCGAATGCCAACACCTGGCCGCGCTTCTCCCAGATCGCCGTGCCGTCGAACGCGACCTTGGCCAAGTAGGGCTGGCAGCTGGCTCCCGCCGCGTTGCCGGTGACGAGGAACGCGTCGGCGAGCGGGAACACGCCAGTGACGTCCTCGCTGCTGGCGTACGTGTAGGTCTTCGACCAACGCGTCGACGCGAGCGGCACGAGCGGGAACGGACCGCCGGCGTCGGCGAAGTCGAAGTTCTGCTGGTTGAGGACGGTCGTCAGCACGACGAACCCCGGACCGAGCAAGCTCGTCGAGATCTGGAGCGTGCCGTCGAGGTCCCACCACGGGTTCGCCGCCGGCTTCACGCCCATGTCGACGCCGAAGGAGATCGCGAGCGTCGGGCCGCCGACCGGGATGCCGTACACGACGATCTGGAACGTGACGCCGCAGGTGATCGAGACCGTGACTCCGACGTTCGTGCCGCCGGTGACGACCGGCGCGCCGGCGTGGTGCGTGACCTCGGGGTTCCCGAGCAGGCTCGCGTGCACTCCGGTCTTGTCGAGGGACATCGAGCAGGTCGTCTCGAGCTGCTCCATCACGCAGAAGCGCGCGCCGGCCTCGGCCTTGCCGGCGATCGTGCCGAACACGCCGATGTACGGTTGGATCACTGTGAACCCGTTCACCGGGATGGCCGGCATCGGGATGGCCGCGAGCGGGATGGTCGTGTTGAACAGGCCGCTCGCGGACGCGACCACGTCCGCGGTGAGCGCGGCATGGATCTCGGTGGATCCCGCCATGCTCTTCAGATTGCCGTTCGAATCGAGGGCGGCGGTCATGTCGGTGTGCGGCATCGTGACGGTGAGGTTGCCGTTCAGCGTCGCGACCCCGGCGAGCGACGTGTCGTTCCACGCCTGGTAGATGCCGGGCATCGACGTCGTCGCGGACGCGACGGGCGCGACGAGGCAGGCGCCGAGTGCGAAGGCGAGGGCGAGCGGGGCGCGGGACATGGCCAACTCCGTGACGGTGCGAGGGGCGGTGCGGACGCAACCTCACGGGTTGGCGAGGGAGCGCGAGGTGACGGAGAAAACGGAGTCTGGCAGCGCGAAAGACGCACCGGGAGGCCTTGCGGCGCTTCGCGCGCGAGAGACGTCGAACACGCTCGCTACAGTGCCGGCCGCGTGAACCCCTACCGCCGCCTCGACCCCGCGCACGTCATCGCGACCATCGAGCGGCTCGAGCGGCGCATCGACGAGCGCTTTCCGGGCGCGGGGTTGGCGCGCGTCGCCGCCGAACTGCTGAAGGTTGCGAAGGAGCACGCGGAGAACGTGCTCAAGATCGAGCGCGCGTCGCCGATCCTCCGCTTCTTCATGGCAGCCGTCGTGCTCGCGACCGGCTGGGTCGGCTGGTTCCTGTGGTCGACGTTCGCGAGCGGCCAAGTCGATTGGCACGCGAGCAACGGCAGCGATCTGCTTCAGGGCGTCGAGGCTGCGTTCGGCATCCTCTTGTTCGTGCTCGCGTCGCTCGCGCTCTTGTTCTCGCTCGAGATCCGCGTGAAACGACGACGCGCGCTGCGGGCGATCCACGAGCTGCGCTCGATCGCGCACATCGTCGACATGCACCAGCTCGCGAAGGATCCGGAGCGCGCGCTGCCTTCCGGGCCGTCGACGACGTCGTCGCCGGAGTCGAAGCTGACGCCTTTCCTGCTCGGCCGCTACCTCGACTACTGCTCCGAGCTGCTCGCCCTCACCGCGAAGATCAGCGCGCTCTACGCCGAACGCTTCGACGACCCGCAAGCCGTCGCCGCGGTCGACGACATCGAAGACCTGACGAACGGACTGTCGCGCAAGATCTGGCAGAAGATCATGGTGCTGGACCAGCTCGCGAAGCGGTGATGGGGGAGAGATGGCGGCTCCAATTCGATGGGCGACAGGCGAAGCGCACGCAGCCGTGACTTGAACTTCGCGGTGTAGCGCTGCGCCGCAAGCCGACGAATCGCGCTCGAGGCTCCACGAACGTGTTGGAGGTCCGTCTCGATCTCGTTTCACACGAGACTTGGGAGACTCCGAAAGTCGGCACCCTGCTCGCGGAATCGCTTCAGTGCGATTGCCGACTCGGACGAATCGAACGACATGGACGGGTCCCACTGGCCCGCGCGGGGAATTGCGGAGCACGCATACTGCCCGCGCCTCTTCTACTACATGTCCGTCGAAGGCGTCTTCCTACCGAGCGCCGACACGGAACAGGGCGCCAACGTTCACGCTCGCGTCGATCGACCGAGTGCGATGCGACGGTCGACCGACGCATTCGAGTCGAATCGAGAGATCACGCCGTGCGCGAAAGCGGGCGAGGATCCCACGCCATCTGACTCGGACGCGACTCGGCCGAGGGTCGTGCGCAGCCTGGCGCTCACGAGCGATCGACTCGGCTTGACCGCCACGCTGGACCTGGCGCAGATCGACGGCATGACTGCGGTCCCCGTCGAGTACCGCAAAGGCCGACCCAAGCGCACGCGCGAGTTGCCCGAGGCTGGCGACGAGCTGATGGAAGAACGGCTTCTGCTTCCCTCGGCCGAGCCGTGGCCGACGGATCGCGTGCAGATCGGGCTCCAGGTGCTGTTGCTCGAAGACGCGGGGTATTCGGTCCCCGAGGCATTCCTCTACTACGCAGCCGAACGGCTTCGCGTCCGCGTCACGGTCGACGACGCGCTCCGATCGGACGCACTTCGTGAACTCGATTCGGCGAAGCGCTCCGCGGTTGGTCCGCGCCCGCCTCCTCTCGTCAACGATCCTCGGTGTCCCCGATGTTCGCTCCAGCCAATCTGTCTGCCCGACGAGATCAACCATCAGCGATTCGTCACCGCGAACACGGGGGCGACGGATGACGAGACGTGGACTCCGCGGAAGCTCTGGCCACCCCGGGACGAGGGCATCCATGTCGTCCTGCAACGCGAAGGCGTGCGAGTCGGGGTCCGCGGCGAGTCGGTTCGAGTCACGGACAAGAACGGAGACCTTGTTCGAGACTTTCCCCTCACGAATCTCGAGTCGCTCGCCGTTCTCGGCGGCGTGCAGGTCTCGACACAGGCTCTGGCGGTCTTCGCACAGCATGAGGTCCCGGTTGCGTTCCTGTCCGCGGCCGGGCGCCTCACAGCGATCATGGACCCGCTCGGGCCGACGAGCGCCGCAGTCCGGGCCGCGCAGGTTCGCGTCCTCGATCGTGCGGATCGAGCGCTCGACCTCGCTCGCGCCGTCACCGTCGCGAAGATCCGCAACCAGCGGACGCTCCTAATGCGCAACCATCCGGCCCTGCCGGAGCGAGCAGCTGCCGACCTCGACGCGGCGGCGCGCTGCGCGGAGCAGGCGATCTCGCTGGACGAGTTGCGCGGTCATGAGGGCAACGCGGCGGCGATCTACTTCGCGCACTTTGCCGGCGTGTTCAAGCCCGAAGCGGGCGACGTCGCGCGGCGATTCGACGCGAACGGCCGCCGCCGCCGTCCGCCCCCCGACCCGATCAACTCGGTGCTGTCGTTCGGCTACTCGATGCTGACGAACGACTGCACGTCCGCGTGTCGACTCGCCAGCCTCGAGCCGACGAGGGGCGCGCTCCACGCGACCCGACCGGGTCGACCGGCCCTGTCACTCGACTTGATGGAGCCATTTCGGCCGCTGATCGCAGACTCGGTTGCGGTCTCCGCGTTCAACCGAGGCGAGCTGGTCGCCGGGCACTTCCTCGAGACGGCCGCCGGCTGCGCGATGACCGACTCCGGGCGCAAGGCGTTCTTCTCTGCGTACGGACGCCGCATGGACACTGAGATCACGCACCCGACCTTCGATTACCGACTCTCCTACCGCCGGATGCTCATGCTCCACGCGCGACTGATCGCGGCGTGGCTGATGGGCGAAGTGCCGACGCTCTCGTTCCTCACCACGCGGTGATCGGCATGAGACGTTGCTACCTCGTCGCGTACGACGTGCGAGAAGACAAGCGGCTCCGACGCGCCCACGAGGTGATGAAAGGGTACGGGGAGCCCTGGCAGTACTCCGTGTTCTACTGCGCATTGAAAGCGATCGATCGCGTGCGGATGGAGCGCGACCTTCGCGACGTACTGAACCTCCGCGAGGACCAGGTGGTGATCGTCGACCTCGGAAGCAACGAAGAGGCCGCGCGTGCATCCGCGACCGTGTTGGGGCCGTCGCTCCCCGGACGAGACGGCGGTATCGTGGTGATCTGATCGGGCCCCGGGTGAGAGAAGGGGCTCGGGGAGATCGCTGCATGCCGGTCAAACCCAAGGGGTCTGTGGACCCGACGTCGGCGGGACGCGAGCCGATCACGACTCAGCGCGCTCAGCGCGCGTACACGCTTCGCTTGCGCCCGGCGATCGACGACGGCGACTCGCCCGCGCAAGTCTCGGGCAAGCGCGAGGAGTTGAGCAATGCACTGTGGGCGACCCACGAGGCGGTGAATCGCGGGGCGAAGTTCTTCGGGGACTGGCTGTTGACGCTGCGAGGGGGCTTGGATCACACGCTCGCGGAACCGCCCCCCGATCCGAAGCGAAGTCCTGCGGACACCAAACAGATGCGACGTGAACGGCGTGCGCTTCTCGCTCTGGGTTGGCTGAGCGTCGAGGACGAGGGAGGCGCGCCCATCGGAGCCGCACGTGTGGCATCGGGTCGAGAGCCAACCGAGCAGCGATGCGCGAAGGTCCTCAGTGCGCTGCGATCGATCCTTGCGTCGCGGCGCGTGGCGGATGCAGAGATCCGCGAATGGGAGGAGGACTGCTCGCCGTCGCTTTCCGCGAGGATTCGTGACGACGCGGTGTGGGTGAATCGGAGCCGGAGATTCGATGAGCGGTGCTCGGACCTTTGCGGACTGCATCGCGAGTACGCGCGAGACCTCACGTTCATGTTCTTCGGACCGATCGAGAAATACTTCGCGCTCCCGACAACGGGCGGCGACGGAGATTCCAAGGCGTTTCCGAGCGACGGGCCCAAATTCCGAACCATCGCTCGCCAATGGATCAGCACGAACTTCGGCACCAGAAAGAAAAGCGACGAAGGGCACATCGCCAAGTCGCTTCGTGAGATCGCGGCGGCCGATCTGACGGGATTCGCGGACCAGCCGAAGCAAGAGTTTCTGACCTACCTTGCACAGCGACTCGGTGCGACCTCGGCGAACGAAGGCGCAATCCGGCGCGCCGTCGGTTGGTTAACAGGTCGACATTCGAAAGGTCGACTCGCGCTCAAAGCGCTTCCCGCGCGCGTGAGCCTCACGGACCTCGAAGGGCTCAAGCGCAAGTTCGGTCAGGAGGCTGCGGAAAAAGAGAATCGCGCGGCGACCAGGACGATTCCCGCTTGGATGTCGGCGCATAGAGAAGAGTGCGAGTCGGCCGTTGGGTTGCCGTTCGTCGTCCAACGAGACCTGACCGGCAAGTATTCGGTGATGCTCGATCACGCGGCGCGTCGTGTGTCGATCGCACACTCCTGGATCAAGCGAGCGGAGGCGCAACGCCGACGGTTCGCTGACGAAGCAGAACTGGCTCGAGAGGTTCCTTCGGATGCGCGAACCTGGCTGGATCAGTATTGCCGGGAACGCTCGAAGACCTCTGGTTCGATCGACGGCTACCGAATCCGCAGGCGCGCCATCGAGGGGTGGGACGATGTCGTTCGCGCGTGGGGCCGAACCGCCAGCGCCTCCGCGCAAGATCGCGTCGCCGCCGCGCGTGAGCTGCAGCCAGACAGCGAGAAGTTCGGAGACATCCAGCTCTTCGAGGCTCTCGCCGTGGATGAGGCTCGGTGCGTGTGGCAACCGGCGGGCAGGATCGACGCGGGCCCACTGAAAGACTTCGTGAAGGCAACCGAAGCGTTGGCGAACCAAAAGAGGTTCAAGGTTCCCGCGTATCGCCACCCAGATCCGCTCTCCCATCCCGTCTTCACGGACTTCGGCAACTCCCGTTGGGAGATCCGATTCGCGATTCAGGAGCCACCGGGGAAACCCCGGAACAAGAAGCGAATGGGTGCGCCGCCGTCGTGGATCCAGCACCGCCACTCACTGACCCTCGGGCTTTGGGACCGCGCCGCGGTAGCCGACGTGGCGCTGCGTTGGTCGAGCAAGCGACTGATCGAGGACCTGGCGTTGCAGGCACCCAGCCGGAGTGATTCGCAGGCGTTCGTTACCCGGGCCACTCGCCTGGGCCGCGCCGCCAGCGGCGCTTCGAGCGACAAGAGCCCGCGAGTCGCGGGACTGTTCGAACAGGACCATTGGAACGGACGGCTGCAGGCGCCTCGTGATCAGCTCGACGCGATCCACCGGCGCGTCGTGAAAGACGGCAAGGGCTGGGACGAGAAAGCGCTGGAGATGCGGCGAGAACTCGACTGGCTCATCACCTTCTCCGCCGCGCTCGAATGCCGCGGTCCTTTCATCGACTACGCCGCGAGGAACGGGATCACGGCGAATCGGCGAGGCGAGTACTACCCACATGGGGTGCGAAACAAGGAAGAGCAGCGCCAAGGGCAGGCAAGACTCGTCCTCTCGCGCCTTCCCGACCTGCGTGTGCTGTCCGTCGACCTCGGCCATCGCTTCGCGGCGGCCTGCGCGGTGTGGCGCGCAGTCAGTGCCGAGCAACTGAAGCGGGACCTCAGCGAAGCGGCGGAGCGCGGCTCTCGGTTCGAGCGACCTGCGGGAGATGAGTGGCTTCACATCGTGGAAACGGAGGATCGAACGATGGGGGGCGAGTCCAAACAGGTCGAGAGGAGGACGATCTACCGGCGCATCGGCAATGATCAGATCGTCGATCGCTCCACGGGAGAAGAGCAGCCGCATCCCGCCCCCTGGGCGCGCCTCGAGCGGCAATTCCTGATCAAGCTGCAAGGCGAAGAGAAACCAGCACGCGCGGCATCGATGGCCGAGACCGCCGACGTCGTCGACCTCGAGAAGAGCGTGGGCCGCGTGCGCAGTATTGAGGAGCCACTGCCTCGCCCTGTCGATGACCTCATGTCCGAAGCAGTGCGTTCGGTGCGACTCGCGCTTCGGCGCCACGGCGATGTCGCGCGCATCGCATATGCGTTTCATCCCGACTCGAAGAGCCAGCGTCCGGGTGGAGTGGCGTCCGCGCACACGGTGGAGTCGCGCGCCGAGGCGATCCTCGATGCGCTCGTCCGGTGGCACGCGATCGCGACCGACACGCGTTGGGTCGACAAGTCGGCAACCGCCGAGTGGACAAGGCAGGTCCTTCCTCACGTGGACACGGCGTTGCCGAGGCTCCCGGATGGCGCGGACCGCTCGGAGCGCAAGCGGCATCGCGCAAAGGTCGAGGCGGTCCTCCGGCCGATCGCCCAACGGTTGGGGTCCGAAGGTGCGAAATCACTAC
Organism: uncultured Phycisphaeraceae bacterium; assembly: GCA_964580365.1. Classification (GTDB taxonomy): domain Bacteria; phylum Planctomycetota; class B15-G4; order B15-G4; family JADJEK01; genus CAZBOK01. The sequence continues at coordinate 1,833 of CAZOLL010000118.1, read as the reverse complement.
ACGAGTTCTGGCAGCGTCACTGGACCGAAGAAGAGGCGAGCTGGAGACCCCGGCTCCGGTGGCTGCGTCGCTGGCTCTTGCCGCGCGGACTTCGACGCGTCAGGAGTGACACGGACAATGAGCGACGCGCGCGAAACCTCCGGCGCCTTTCTGCACGAGAGGTGGGCGGGCTCTCATTGACGCGCATCGCCACGCTGAAGGGTCTGTACCAGGTTCAGAAGGCCTTCGCGATGCGGCCCGAGCCGCAGGACCCGCGAAAAAACGTTCCCGGGCCCGACGACGACCGCCTCCGGAATTTCGGCCGATCGATTCTCGACGCGATGGAGCGCTTGCGCGATCAGCGGGTGAAGCAGCTCGCGAGTCGCATCGTCGAAGCAGCGCTCGGAGTCGGGCGCATGAAGCGATCGGGAACGCGCGACATCGCCCGGCCAACCGTGCATGTCGATCCACCGTGTCATGCGGTCGTGATCGAATCGCTCCGCAACTACCGGCCGGATGAGCTTCAGACCCGCCGCGAGAATCGAGCGCTGATGGATTGGTCCGCGGGGAAGGTGCGAGAGTCCCTGAAGGAGTCCTGTCAGCTCCACGGGCTCTATCTCTGCGAAGTGCAGGCGAACTACACGAGCCAACAGTGCAGCCGTACCGGGATGCCGGGAGTGCGGTGTGACGACGTGTCCACCGACGACTTCATGACCAGATCGTGGTGGCGCAGCGCGGTCAGCGCAGCGACGAAGAGAGTCGAGAGTGGGAGCGACGACGCGGAATCGAAGCTGCTCGCGGACCTCGGGCGCTCGTTGGCGCGAATCCGAAGCGAGCAGAAGCCGGCCCCTGCATTCGTCCGGCTCCCTCGCAAGGGAGGAGATCTTTTCGTGGCCGCGATTCCGCCATCCTGCCGCTCCTCGGGGCATCGAACGTGTGCGCTGTGTCGACCCGGGCGCGCGGTGCAGGCGGATCTGAATGCGGCTGCGAACATCGGCTTGCGAGCCCTCCTCGATCCCGACTGGGCCGGTCGCTGGTGGTTCATCCCTTGCGGCGCACGAGACGGCAAACCTGCGAAGGACAAAGTCGCCGGCTCGGAGTGCATCGATCTGAACGCGAGATTCTTCGAGCCGTCAGCGAAAGGCATGGACAAAAAGGACTTTGTCAACGTGTGGCGCGACGTCACCAGCGACGCTCCGCATCCGGCGCATGGACAATGGGATCGGTGGGGTGAGTACTGGAATCGGGTGCGGTGGCGAGTGGTGGATGCGCTCCGCCGATTCAACGCCACGAAGCTCGGAGGCGACTTGAGCGCGTGATCGTTCGGAAGTAAGGTCCTCGGGTCGGCTACAGGCCGACGGAATCCCGAGGACGTGTCTTCCCCTTCGATTGGGCTCGGCACTCGGCATCGATCAAGTCCGCGTCGGCCTCACGCGACGCGCGATCTTTGGCAAGTCGGCTTTCGCGGCATCGCGTCGCGAGTGTGACGGTGATGACGAGGGGTCCTGACCACGCTCGTCGATCGCAAGGTCGCTGTTGCAGTGTGCTTTGCGCGCAATCGCACGCGTCGGCACGCGTGACCGGTCGTCAGCCGCCGTCGCGCTCGCGAACGCGCGCGCAGAGTGGTCAGGATCGCGAGCTTGCGGAAGCGGCCGCCGCGGAGGCCGACGCGGCCTCGATCGATGGACACGCGCAGGTGATGCGCGACGCCGACGGGAACGCGCATGCCGCGGAGGCCGACGCGGCCTCGATCGATGGACACGCGTCCATCTGGTTCTCCTTGTTGGGGTCGGCCGCGCCGCGGAGGCCGACGCGGCCTCGATCGTTGGACTCGTGGATCTCGCGCTCGAGGCG
>CAZOLL010000117.1:5954-10021 GCA_964580365.1 uncultured Phycisphaeraceae bacterium | reverse complement strand
TGGGAGCCCTACACGGTCGTCCCGCCGCGGCCGGGCGCCGGGCGCAGGCGCGGCGAGTTCGACCGCTACCGCATCGTCCGCGGCGGTTGCTTCGCGAGCTCGTTCGAGGAAGCGCGAGCGGCGGCGCGGTACGGCGCGGAGAAGGACACGCGCGGCGCGGAAGTCGGCGTGCTGCCCGCGCGCGACGTCGAGCGCTGACCGCGCGCGACGTTCAACCGACGCGCAAGCGCTGCAGGTCGCCGTCGGCGAGCAAACGCTCACGCAACCGTTGCCAGCGTTTGCGGCTCGCGTCCTCCGCGATGCCGAGCACGGCGCCGGCGTCTGAGTGACTCAGCCCCTCGAGGCCGATGCAGACGAGAAGGCCGCGGTCCTCCTCGGGCAGGAGCTCGAGCCGGCGGACCGTCGCCTGCAGCGACTCGTCGGTCGCGATGCGCTGGCTGATCGCGGTGATCGAATCGGCGATCCCGGGCAAGCGCGAATCGCCGCCTTCTCGCCGGCGGGCGCCAAGGGGGTCCTTCGCGAGGCCGCGGAGCGCCTCGAGCCAGACCCGCGACGCGAACCCGAAGATCCAGCGCCGGAACGAACCTTTCGAAGGGTCGAAGTCCGCCGCGCGCAGACAGGCGCGCATCGCGATTTCCTGCACGAGGTCGTCGGGGTCGAGCTTCTGCCGGAGAGGGCCGCGCACCCTCAGGTACGCCCAGGCGCTCAACGCCGGCGCCACGTCGGCGAACTCGGCGGAGAAGCGAATCGAGTCGATCGGGCCCGCGTCCGGCATGCCCCCATTATGACCCGCAGAAAAAGTCATGCATCGGGTCACGCCCGCCCCGGGGCAGTCAAGACCCGGACAGAACCCAGTCCTGTCCAACCCGAGGCAACCCATGCGACCCTTCTCCGCGCTCCTCGCGCTTTCCCTGTTCGCGCCGCTCGCGCCCCTGGCCGTGGGGCAAACCCCGATCGGCGGCAACGTGTTCGACGGCGGCGGCGGCCCGCTGCTGGCCGACAACGTCTACTACTCGACGTCGCACATCGTCATTCCGCCGGGCCAGACGCTGACGATCCAGCAGGGCGTGACCCTGAAGATGGCCCCCACCCACTCCCTCATCGTGAACGGAGTGCTCCTGGTGCAGGGCGTCGCGATCGACCCGGTCTGGATCACCTCGATCAAGGACGACCTGCACGGCGGCGACACGAACCTCGACAACGGCGCGACGGTGCCGGCCGCAGGCGACTGGGCCGGGATCGCGATCAACGTTTCCGACGCGACGAACATCGCGCACGCCCGCATCGCCTACGCGGGCTGGGGCAACTCCCACGCGATCAACGTGTCGAACTCGGACTTCACGCTCTCCGACACGCAGATCGGCAAGGTCACGTTCGGCGGACTCCACGTCGACTCGCAATCGTTCCCCCACGTCTCGCGTTGCTCGTTCGAGGGCTGCGGCGCTCAGCCGGCCGTGACCGGCGCGGTGATCGATTCGCTGCCGGGCTACTCCGGCAACGTCGCGTTCGGCACGGTGAACGGCGACTTCATCCGCGTCGACCAGTCGGTGCCCGGGTCCGGCGGGTACCTGGAGGTGTTCGGGAACACGGTGATCAGCCCCGGCAACGTCATCAACGGCGTGCTCGTGCCGAGCTTCCACATCAGCGTCCGCCCCGGCGCGTCGCTGACCCTCACGTCAGGCCTGATCGTGAAGCCGCTGATGCAGATGACGCTCAGCGTCGATCCCGGAGGAAAGCTCGAGATCCTCGGCACGCGGCGGTCGCCGGTCATCATGACGTCGATCCACGACGACGCGGTCGGCGGAGACACCCAACTCGACGGCAACACGACGAGCCCGGTCGCCGGTGACTGGCGCGGCATCGACCTGCTCGGGGGCGCGCTGCCTTCGAAGATGGAAAACGTGCTGATGCGGTTCTCCGGCTACGGCAGCGCGTGGTCGGTGCAGAACGCCGCGGCCGGCTTCGAGATGCGCGACGTCCGCGTCGAGCACGCGGTCACGGGCTTCAACCTCTCCAACGCGGCGATCGCGGACGACCTCGTGACGTGGGACCTGCAGCAGTACGGCTTCCGGCTGTGGGCCGGGTCGTTCGCACTCCGGCGCTGCACCGCCGTGGCCGGCGGTCAGTCCGGCTTCTTCAAGACCGGCAGCTTCTCGGGGACGGTGACCAGCTCGATCGGCCGCTCGAACGTCGGCGGCGACTTCTCCGGCTTCGCGGCGGGCCAGGTCAACTACTGCACCGGCACCGGCATCGTGGGCGGCGTCGCGAATGCGAACGCGAACCCGCAGTTCGTGAACGAAGGGTTCGGCGACCTGCGACTGCTCGCGGGCTCGCAGTGCATCGACACCGGCGACCCGTTCGACGTGCAGACCGGCGTCGACGCCTACGGCACGCCGCGCTGCCTCGACGGGACGCTGTCGGGCACGCAGCTGCGGATCGACCGCGGCGCGTACGAGTTCTCGCACGTGAGCCTCGACCTCAGCGGCATCAACACGCCGGGCGGCAACCTGAACATCGGGATCGCCGGAACGCCCGGGATGCAGACGTTCCTCATCCTCGGCACTTCGGAGCAGAACCAGCCGTTCTCGAAGTTCGGTCGCCTGCTCGTCGGCACCGCGACGCCGTTCCAGATCTACCCGTGGCCGTCGGCACCGAGCGTCGTCACGCTCCCGATCCCGGGCAACGTGCCGACGCCGCTCGGCGTCGTGGCGCAGGCGCTGGTCGTGACACCCGGATACCAGGCCGGCAACACGTCGAACACGGACAGCGTCGTCATCCAGTGAACGCGAAGGAATGAACGCGGTCGGCCCGTCGCCGGTCGCATGGGTTCGGGGGTGCCGAGCGAAAGTCGCGCGGCACCCCCGTCTCAGTTGGTGGCGCAACGACGGTCGCCGGGCCCGCCCGATCTGCGCCTCGCTCTCCTCCCTCAGCGCCAGTCGCCCGCGAGCGTGAACGCTGCCCAGTAGCGCGGCTCCTTCCACTGCGTCTCCTTCAAGAGGTGCAGCTTCGCGCCGCGCAGCGCGTCCGCCGGCGACGCTCGCTCGTCGAGCAGTCGGCGGTAGAACTCGTCGATCAGCGCTCGAGTCGCCTCGTCATGAACGCGCCAAAGCGTCGACACCACGGTCTTCGCGCCCGCGGCGAGGAACGCGCGGCGCAGCGACATCAGTCCTTCCCCTGGGGTCCCTTGACCGAGCGCGGTTTCGCACGCCGACAGCACCGCGAGGTCGCATTGCGAAAGCTCTAGCCGCTCGACTTCGTCGGCGGTCAGGATCCCGTCTTCGCCCGTCTCCGCCGCGGGCCGATTGGCCCCGGCGAGAACGATGCCGGTCAGAAGGCCGGGCGACACGCCTTCGAGTCGCGTGATTTCTCCGGACGGTCCGCCAGCCTCCACTCCGAGCGTCTCCGTCGACTTGCGGGCGTCGGCGTTCGAGAGCGCCGCCTGCGCGGAGGCCGCCCACACCGAAGTGATCCCGCCGCGCTGGTAGAAGCCGTGGGTCGCGAGGTGCAGGATCCGTCGGCCCGCGGCGATCTGCTTCACGGCGCTTTCGGTGGCGTCGGTTGCGCGAAGCAGGGCGATCGAAGTGTCCTCCCCGCGCGCGCGCACGAGAGCGGCGACGCGCTCGGCTTCGCGGCCGGTCTCCGGCAGCGGCTCGAACGCTCCCGCGATTTCACCGGACTCGCCGTAGGCGACGCCGCCCACCGCGAGCAGGCTCGGCACCGAGTTCCTCGCAGGCGGATCACGCTCGAGCAACTCGCGCAGGGTGATCGGATCCTGCACGTACACCACGTCGGTCGTCTCGAGGAGTGCGTGACCGGTGCGATCGACGAGCGACTCGAACGGGAACTCCGCGAGAAACCCGTCGGGGCAGACGAAGCAGCGTGTGACGCCTTGGAGGTGACGCGCGAGCGGCTCCCACAGTGCATCGCGAAGGCGCGTGCGCGCGGTCTCGTCGGCCGCGGTCGCGGGCGGGGCGCCGGACGGCGCGCCGCCCCCACCCCCATCGGGCGCGGCCCGCCCCGCCCCCACCAGCGGGGTGAACGAGGGCGGCCGCCCCCCGGGGGCCGCA
>CAZOLL010000117.1:0-5944 GCA_964580365.1 uncultured Phycisphaeraceae bacterium | reverse complement strand
TCGGCCGCGGTCGCGCGCTTCGCGCGGATCGGCGAGCCGCGCAATCCGAATTCGGGCTCGGACAGCGCGGACTCGACGAGCGGTTTCAATTCGGCGGACGGCCCGAGGTCGACGAACGCGAGCGGCTCGTCCCGCGGTCGCGTGATCCACGCCGCGATGCGCGGCGGCTGCCAGTCGTAGCCGTGGGTCTCGGGTTCGTCGCCGCTCGGGAAACGACACGGAGTCCACTCCACGAGATCGACCAGCGCCGTGTCCGGCGGCAACAGGGCCGCAATGCGAGCCGCGTCAGTGCGCTGGTCGTCCGGGTGCAGCCCGAGAACTTCCATGATCCGGCGATCGATGCCGCGCCGTTCCTCCTCGAGGTCGGCGAATCGTTTCGCGCGCTGCTCGAGATCGCCTCCGCTTGCCGCGTGCGTGAGGCCGGAGAGTTCGCTCGAGACGTCGCGTCCGCGGCGGCGCAGCTCGTCCAACTGCCGCGCGGTCGCCGCGTCGGCCGTCGCTTCGCGCGCGGCGACGCCCGCGCGGTAGCAGATCCCCTTCCACGCGAGGACCTGCGCGTACGTCTCCGGCGCACCGAGCCCGCCGGCGCGCTCGGCTGCCGCCTGGATCGACAACATCTCGAACAGCGACTCGCGCAAGGCGACGGTCTGGCTCGCACGCAGATCGATCGGCGAAAACAGGACCTCGTACTTCGCGAACTCCAGCTGCCGATCCACGAGGTCGCGCGCGCGCGCGGCGGCGGCGTCCGCGCCGTGCAGCCGAGTCTGCAACTCGACGGTGGCGGCGAGTGCGTTCCGCGTGTAACGGTGCGTCCGGCCCAGCGTCGTCTCGGCGAGCTCGAGCTCGCGCGCCCGGATCGGCTCCGCCTCAGTGAAGCGTCCCTCGAACTCGAGGACGTTCGCGAGCAGACCTTGATATCGCACGACCGAGCCCGCGTCGTGGGTCGTGAGACGGTCCTCGAGCTCGATCGCCCGCCGGATCTCCACCTCCGCTTCCGCGTACCTGCCCGCCTCGGTCAGGACGCCGCCGAGGTTGGCGCGCCCCACGATCGACAGCGGCGCGTCCTCGCCGATCACCCGCTCGCGGATCGCGAGCGAGCGCCGCATCAGCGCCTCCGACTCGACCAGCTGCTTTCGTTTGGCGGAGATGGTCGCGAGTCGATCGAGGAGCCACGCGGTCTGCGGATCGTCCGGGCCATACACGGCCTCGCCGATCGCGAGCGCGCGTCGCGCCCATGGCTCGGCTTCCTCGAAGCGCTCCTGGTTCTGCAGCGCGAAGACGACGTTCGACACGCTTTTCTCGGTGTCCGTGTGCTTCTCGCCGAGCACCTTTTCGCGCACCAGGACCGCGCGTCGCGCCCACTCCTCGGCTTCGGCGAACCGGCCCTGCCACAACAGCAGGAGCGCCATGTTGTCGAGGCTCATCGCAGTGATCGGGTGTTCGTCCCCGAACAGTCGCTTGCGAATCGCGTACGCGCGCCGCGTGTACTCCTCCGCCTCGGCGAAGCGTGCCTGCCCCTCGAGGCTCGTGCCGACCGAATCGATGCTGGCCGCGGACTCGGCGTTATCGTCACCGAACAGCGTCACGCGCGCGGTCATCGCGCGCCGGAACCACGTCTCGGCATCCGGGTAGAGCCCCTGCCGGAACATCGCGCTTCCGATGTTCTGCGCCGATTGCGCGGTGTCCGGGTTGGTCTCGCCCAGCACCTTCACGCGGATCGCGTGGGCGCGCCGCCACAACAGTTCGGCATCGTGGAGGCGCTGCAGCCACTCCATGGCGAGCCCGAGCGAGTGCACCGCCTCGGCGGTGAAGAGATCGTCCTCGCCGAGAAGCTTCTCGCGGACGGCGAGCGCTTCCGAGAACGAACGTTCGGCGTCGGCGGCGCGACCGGCGAGGAACTGGGTGCGGCCGGCGATGAGCACGGCGGTCGCGGTGCGCAGGTCGTTCGAACCGAAGCGAGCCCGCGCATCGGCGGCGCACGCGAGCGCTTCGACGACGTCGGCGGCCGGCCGATCGGCCGCCGGCAGCGGTTCCGTGCGGCCCGCGCGACAGGTCACGACGACGACGCCTCGCTGTGCGCGCCACGCTCCGACCGACAACCGCAGGCGCGCGTCGGCCGCGAGGTCCGCGACGACCCGCGCCTGCAGCGCGACGTACCCGTTGTCGTCCTCGGCGATGACGGCGCCGTCCGTGCCGCGCAGGATCAGGTACGGGTCGCAACCGATGCCACGCGCTTCGATCGTGTACGGACCGGCGTCCGTGACCTCGAGTGCAAGGTCGACGCCGATCATCGGCAGTGCGACCCGTCGACTCGCCATGCGCGCGGCGACTGCCGCGGTCGTGACCTCGGGTGCATCCGCGCCGATCTCGAGTTCGGCGGTGTCCCCCGGCCGCAGCACGGGAGGAACCGTCGCGCCCTCAGCGAAGGACGCGAGGCAGAGCAGCGAAACCGCGAGGAGCGACATGACCGGCGAACAGTAGGGCGAACCGTGCGGCGATCGAAGGGGGATTCCGAGCGGCTCCAGGGCCGGCCCCGTTCCCGCAACCAGAGGGTTCGCGGGCCCACATCCCCGTGGCGGGCCCGAGCGCGCGTTTGGGGTCGATCCGGGTAACATCCCGCCCGATCCGCGCCTCGCTCGCCTCCTTCGTCGGAGCCCGACCCATGACTCGGTCCCCCGCGCGCGCCGTTCTTCTCGCGGCCTCGTCCCTCGCGCTCCTCGCGCTCGCGCCGACGCTCTTCGCGCAATCGCTGAACCAGCTCGGCATCGCTCGCAATCACGTGAAGATCGACCCGGTCGCGTGCGATCGCATCGTCGACCCGAAGCTCGCGGGCTCGCAGGTCACGTTCCGCTACACGCTCGCTCCGGCGAACGTCGCGATCGGCGTGACGGCGCGCGTCGAGAAGAACGGCGTCGCGGTCGCCACGCCGTTTTCGGGCGTCGAGACTTCGACCGGCGCGGCGTTCACGCACGTTTGGGACGGCAAGAGCGCGTCCGGCACCTGGCTCGACACCGGCGAGTACGTGCTGCGCCTCACCGCGCGCCGCGGCGCGCAGGTCGCGGTCTCGACGATGCCCATCTCGATCGTCCGGCTCGGCGTCGCGACGATGGCCGGCGTCTCGTCGGGAGTCACGACCAACGAGTGGCCGCTCGTCTACTACAAGAAGGGCGCGACCTACACCTTCTTCGCGACCCCTCCGATCCACGAGTACGCAAACGTCGCGGAAGCCGGAGAGGCGTCGGATCTCGATCTCGGCAACGCGAACCCGCGCCCGCCGGTCGCGGTGCACTCCGGACTCGCGAACCCTGTGCTCGAGGCGAACGAGGACTACGAGGACGCGACCTACAACTACCCGCTCTGCTACCTCGCGGCCGCGAACCCGCGCCTCGACGTCGTGCTCGGTGCGAGCGCGACGAAGTCGAACGGAGCGACGCAAGGCTGCGGCTACCCGGTCGCGGGCTTCGATCTCCGCTGCGTCCTCTCCGATGAAATCGGCGCGTGGACGCACTCGACCGACGTGACGCAGCCGGGGCAGATCGTCACGTACGACGGGCCGGCGCTCCCCGGGCGCGGCACGCGCCAGGACCGCACGCTCACGTTCAAGTGGCAGCGTCGCCCCACCGGCGGCGCGACGTGGACCGACGTCCCCGGCAACCTGTCGATCCCGATCCGCTTCTACACGCTCGTCGCACCGCCCGTGTTCTCCGCCGGCGCGACGGGCACGCAGTACGCGGGCCCGTGGGTCGAGGTGTGCGACCAGTTCGCGGGCTGGTCGCAGGCGCTGGCGATCGATGCGGTCGACGCGGCGAGCGCGACGGCCGTCATCGTGAAGGGGATGTTCGGTCAGCTGCCCGGCCTGCCGACCGCGATCGAGGGCGTGAAGTATGACTGCCCGAGCGTCGGCGGAGACGGCGGCGCGAACCACTACTACATCCAGTCGCAGCAGACCATTCAGCTCGCGAAGCTGCTCGACGGGCACGCGAACGGCCAATACGTCAACTGCTCCGACTGCGCGGGCACGACGTCCGGCGTCGCGGGCATGCTCGGCGTCGCGACCGCGAAGATGATGCGGCTCGGCTCGATGCAGCTGAAGGCGATCTGGGGCATCGGCTGCCCCGGCTACACGCTGAACCTCTGGGGCGGCAGCCACGGCTTCAGCTACCACCACGTCGTGACGCGCGACGACGGCGCGTCGGTCGTCGACGACTGCCTGTGCGTCGACGAGGACGGCTTCCCGCTGACCCTGCCGGGCACACCGGGCTGGAACATCGACCGCATCTGGACCAACGGCGGGACCGGCTACATGGAGTTGCTCGCGAAGAGCAACGTTTCGAAGACGGTCGAGATCCTTCCGAAGCTGAAGTGAGGAGGCGCACATGAACCCGCTCCGCACGCAACTGACGATCGGCGCACTCCTCGGCCTCGCGCTCGCAACGACCGCGCTCGCCGCGGACGAGAAGAACTCGGGACAGGCGCCGCAGCCGGCGCCGCCGACGAACGACCCGCAGCTCGTCGCCGCGGCCGAGCGCTACGGCGCCGATGCGTGGGTCTCGACCGCCGCGCGCGCCGGGCTCGAGCTCGGTCAGGTCGCCGTCGCGGGTCTCGCCGGCGGCAAGCTCACCCGCGACGCCTCGGGCGCGCTCGTTCGCGCGTACGCCGATTCGAACGGCGTCGATCGCGTGCTCGTCGAGTCCGCCACGCTCGACACGGTCGAGGCGGCGCGCGAGCGGCACGTCTCGACCATCGCGTTCGTGCAGTCGAGCAACCGCCTGCCGACGACCGCTGAGCTCGGCATCGAGGCGGGCGACGTCGGCCACGTCGGGCGCTCCGGCGCCGGGCCGGGCCGCATCTCGTGGGTCGCGTTCGTGCGCGGCAACGTCCACGTGCGTGTGATCTGCCTCGACCCGACCGTCGACCCGCACCCGGACCTCGGCGCGATCGCGAAGTCGATCGACGGCGCGATCCTCGCGGTTCCGCAGCTCGCCCCCAAAACGAAGCCGGCGCATCCGAGCGTCGACCGCCTCGCTCCGGCGGCGCCGGCGTGCGACGCCGGAAAAACGATCGCGCTCGATTTCGCCGCAACGGACGCCGCGCTCGTCGAGTGGAGCGTCGGCGGTCCAAAGGACGGTTCGGGCCCCGTGGGCCAGGGCTACGTCGAGAAGGACGCAGGCGGCGCCTGGCGTTTCCACGCGACGGGCAGGGGCAAGGTCGAGATCGACGTCGTCGTGACGTCCTCGCGCGGGACTTCTTCCGCGGCGCACGCGGCGCTCGACGTCCGCTGATTTCGCGAAACCGGAGCGCGCCGTCTCTCTCGCGCGCGCGGGATCACTCCGGAGAACGCACGAGGTCGCGGATCAGCCCCGCGACGTCGAGCGCGCGGACGCGCTCGCGCGCGAGGCGCTTCTCGCTGCACACGAACACCGGCCCATCCGCGTCGCAGGACGGCAGACGTCCGTGCGAGCCCTTCACGATCGTCGCGTCGAGTCCGATCACGTCGAGCACGTAGCGGAAGCCGAGCGCCTTCTGCAGCAGACGCAGCGCCACGCGCGCTTTCGCGAGCGGGAGCTTCGGGTCGAGGAACAATTCAACCGGGTCGTAACCCGGCTTCTTGTGGATGTCGACGGTGCGCGCGAAGTCCGGCGCGCGGGCATCGTCCTGCCACCAGTAGTAGGTGAACCACGCGTCCGGCGCCGCGATCGCGACCAGCTCGCCTGAGCGCTCGTGGTCGACCCCCATCGCGCGCTTCGCGTCCGCGTCGAGCACGCGCTCCACGCCGGGGGTGCGTTCGAGCAGCGCCTTCACCGCAGGCACGTCCGCGGCATCGCGCACGTAGACGTGCGCGACCTGGTGGTCCGCGACGGCGAACGCGCGCGACATCGCCGTCTCGAGCAGCTCGCCGACCTGGTGGTCCTGCGCGCGCAGGAAGCCGGCGTCGCGCAGGATG
>CAZOLL010000116.1:0-10143 GCA_964580365.1 uncultured Phycisphaeraceae bacterium | reverse complement strand
GACGAGAACGCCGCGCTCGGCGCCTCCGCCCGCGATCACGCGCGCCGCCGCGTGCGCGACGTCCGGGTAGTCGACCGACGCCGCGCCGTCGGTGCCGAGGTCTTGCACCTCGTGCCCCTTCTCCTTCAGCGCGTCGCGCAGCCGGTTCTTCAGCTCGAAGCCCGCGTGATCGGCCGCGACGACGATCTTCATGACACGAGCTCCTCGACGATCTTGTTGACGTGCCGCTCGATCACGAGCGCGCACTCCTGATAGTCCGCGTCGCTGCCGCCGTACGGGTCGGGCACGTCGCGACCCTCGGGGTCGAGCAGCTGGATGCGCTCCGGGTGCGGCGTCGCGCGCCGCAGATTGCGCGCGATCTCGGCGGTCATCGCGTAGACGCGGTCCTGCGCTTCGAGCATCGGACGCGTGAGAAGCCGTGATCGATGACCACGCAGCTCGATGCCGCGCCGCTCCATCGCCGACAGTGCTCCAGCGGACGCGGGCCGGCCTCCATCCGCGAACAGGCCCGCCGACTGCACGCGGAAGCCGTGCGACTCGAGCCGATCGGAGCGGACCGAGAGCCGTCGCGCGAGAGCGGCCTCGAGCAGCGCGGCAGCCATCGGACTGCGGCACGTGTTGCCGGAGCACACGAACAGCACCTTCACCGTCGCCGCGTTCAGCACGTCTTCCGCGGAGAGGATTCCGGTGCGGAGCACCTCGAGTCCGTTCTGGTCCGCCCGCACGATCGTGGACGGCTGGCCGATCGCGGCCCTGCCGCCGTCGAGCACCGCGGCGATGCGGCCCGCGAACACGGCGCGCACTTCCTGCGCGTCGATCGCCGGAGTCTCGCCTGACGGGTTCGCGCTCGACAACGCGACGGCCGGCGGGCCGCTCTCGAGCACGGCGCGCGTGAGCGCATGGCCCGGCACGCGCAGGCCGACCGACGCTCCGGTGCGGTCGGGCACGACGAGCGTGAGCGGTCCGGGCCAGAAGCGGCGCGCGAGGCGCACCGCGGTGCGCGGCAGCGGAGCCGCGCGCTCGAGCGCCGTCTTCGCATGGGCGCAGGCGATCGTGAACGGCTTCTCTTCGCCTCGGCCCTTCACCGCTCGCAGCCGCGCGATCGCCGCCGGATCGTCGGCGTTCACGCCGAGGCCGTAGACCGTCTCGGTCGGCAGCGCGACGACTTCACCCGCCGCGAGCAGTTCGGCCGCGCGACGGATTGCCGCGTCCTTCGCGACCGGATCGATGCCGTCGAGGAAGAGCGTCTCCACGCGGCGATTGTGCCCACCGGGAGCCTGTTTTTCGAGCGTCGGACTCCCGGGTACTCTCTTCCGCGATGACCGCGAAGAACCCGCCGGCCGGTGGCAAGAGCCGCATCGGGCGCATGGCCTATCTCGGCACGCTCGCCGGCGGCCTCGCGCACGAGGTGCGCAACCCGTTGTCGACGATGCGGGTGAACCTGCAACTCTTGCGCGAGGACCTCGAGAAGCAGGCGCCGAAGTCGAGCGCGGCGGGTGCGCGCGCGGCGCGCCGCGTCGACGCGCTCGAGCAGGCGGTGACGCGCCTCGAGGACATCGTCAACGACTTCCTCCGACTCGCCCGCGGCTTCGACCTGCATCCCGAGATCGGCGACCTGAACACGCTCGTCGAGGACGTGGTCGCGTTCGTCGAGCCGGAGAACAAGAAGAGCGGCATCGACATCCGCACCGCGTTCGACAAGTCGCTCCCGCCGGTGCCGGCGGACAAGAAGTACGTGCAGCAGGCGTTGCTCAACCTGCTCTTGAACGCTCGGCAGGCGATCGAGGGCTCCGGCCGCGGCGGCGAGATCTTCGTGACGACGAAGAAGCGCGACGCGCTCGCGGTGGTCACGGTGACCGACACGGGGCCGGGCATCCCCGCCGACGCGCTGCCTCGGATCTTCGACCCGTACTTCTCGACGAAGAAGGGCGGCACCGGGCTCGGCCTGCCGACCGCGAAGCGGATCGTCGAGGAGCACGGCGGCCGGCTGACGGTCTCGTCCGAACCGGGCAAGGGGACCTCCTTCGTGCTCACTCTGCCGCTGCAGTCGCCGCCGAAAGCAGATCCCGCGACAGCTTGACGCGGACCGGCGCGCGCCGCGCGCGCCCGAGCGATCGGCGCTCGATCGCGTGAACGCACCGCGAACCGCGCAACTCGTGGCAAGAACGGCGGCAGAACGAGAACGCCGATGCGCGCGCGCCGCGGACGCCGGCCGAGCACGGGTTTGGATCGTCGATTGCTCTGGCCGCGAACTCGAACCGCGCGAACCGGCGCGGAAGACGCCGTCCCGGAGGGATCGAAATGGCAGGCAGCGGCAAGATCATCGGCATCGACCTCGGCACCACGAACTCCGTGGTCGCGATCATGGAAGGGTCGACGCCGACCGTCATCGCGAACACGGAAGGCTCGCGCATCACTCCGTCGGTCGTCGGCTTCCTCGAAAGCGGCGAGCGCCTCGTCGGCTTCCCCGCCAAGCGTCAGGCGGTCACGAACGCTCGCAACACCGTCTTCTCGATCAAGCGCTTCATGGGCCGCCGCCACGCCGAGGTCGCCTCGGAAGAGAAGCTGGTCCCGTACACGATCGTCGGCGGCGCGAGCGAGCTCGTGAAGGTCGAGATCCGCAACAAGCAGTACACGCCCCCCGAAGTCTCCGCAATCATCCTGCGCTCCCTGAAGGAGACCGCCGAGGCGTACCTCGGCGAGAAGATCACGCGCGCGGTCATCACCGTCCCGGCCTACTTCAACGACTCGCAGCGTCAGGCCACGAAGGACGCGGGCGAGATCGCGGGCCTCACCGTCGAGCGCATCGTGAACGAGCCGACCGCGGCCGCGCTCGCGTATGGCCTCGACAAGAAGAAGAGCGGCAAGATCGCCGTGTACGACCTCGGCGGCGGCACCTTCGACATCTCGATCCTCGAGATCGGCGACGGCGTGTTCGAGGTGAAGTCGACCAACGGCGACACGCACCTCGGCGGCGACGACTTCGACCAGCGCCTGATCGACCACGTCGCGGAGGAGTTCAAGCGCGAGAACGGCGTCGACCTCAGGAAGGACGTCATGGCGCTGCAGCGCCTGAAGGAAGCCTGCGAGAAGGCGAAGTGCGAGCTGTCGAGCCAGGTGCAGACCTCGATCAACCTGCCGTTCATCACGGCCGATCAGAACGGTCCGAAGCACCTGCAGATGAACATCACGCGAGCGAAGTTCGAGTCGCTCGTCGAAGACCTGGTCGAGCGCACGAGGAAGCCGGTCGAGCAGGCGGTCAAGGACGCCGGTCTGAAGCCCGCCGACGTCGACGAGGTGATCCTCGTCGGCGGCTCGACGCGTATGCCCGCGGTGCAGGCGATCGTGAAGAAGATCTTCGGCAAGGAGCCGAACCGTTCGGTGAACCCGGACGAGGTGGTGGCGGTCGGCGCGGCGATCCAGGGCGCGGTGCTCACGGGCAGCGTGTCGGACGTCGTGCTGCTCGACGTCACTCCGCTCACGCTCGGCATCGAGACGCTGAACGGCGTCCGCACGCCGCTTGTCGAGCGCAACACCACGATCCCGACCTCGAAAACCAACGTGTTCTCGACGGCCGACGACAATCAGACCGCGGTCGAGATCCACGTCCTGCAGGGCGAGCGTGAGATGGCGCAGGACAACCGCACCCTCGCGCGCTTCCGCCTCGAAGGCATCCCGCCCGCTCCGCGCGGCATCCCGCAGATCGAGGTGACGTTCGACCTCGACGCGAACGGCATCCTCAAGGTGTCCGCGAAGGACAAGGGCACCGGCAAGCTGCAGGCGATCACGCTCGACCGCAACAGCTACGGCCTCGACAAGGACCAGGTCGAGAAGATGAAGAAGGACGCCGAGCTGCACGCCGCCGACGACAAGAAGCGCCGCGAGCTCGCCGATCTCCGCAACCAGGGCGACCAGCGCGCGCACGAAGTCGAGAAGATGTTGAAGGAGCACGGCGACAAGGCCGAGAGCGGTGAGAAGGAAAAGATCGAGAAGGCGATCACCGAGCTGCGCGCCGCGACCAAGGGCGAGGACGCCGCAAAGATCAAGTCGGCGATGGAGTCGCTCGGCAAGGACTCCGAAGCGTTCGTGCGCCGCATGTACGAGAAGCAGAGCGCCGGACAGCCCGGCCAGCCCGGCACCGGCGGCCCCGAGTCCGGCGCCCCGCCGCACGCGCACGAAGGCGCGCCGCGCGGCGGCCAGAAGAAGGGCGGCAAGGGCGACGACGACGTGATCGACGCGGACTACGAAGTGAAGAACTGACCGGGCCCCTCGGGCCCGTCGTTCGCGTCACCGTTCTCCATCGCACGGTCTTCCGGCCGATCTCCGAACCGACCTCCCTCGCTCGCGCGGATACCGATTCCACCGCGACCGCTATAACGGCGCGCCCATGATCTCCGTCTCGCACCTCCGCAAGGAGTTCGGCGACGTCGTCGCCGTCGACGATCTCTCGTTCGAGATGCGCGAAGGGGAAGTCGTCGGGTTCCTCGGCCCGAACGGCGCGGGCAAGTCGACGACGCTCCGCATCCTCACGTGCTTCCTTCCGGCGACGCGCGGCACCGTGACGATCGCCGGCAAGGACGTGCTGACCGACTCGCTCGAAGTGCGGCGCCGGCTCGGGTACCTGCCGGAGTCGGTGCCCGTGTACCCGGACATGCGCGTCGAGGAGTACCTGCGCTTCCGCGCCCTCCTGAAGGGTGTCGCGCGCCGTGACGTGAAGCGCGGCGTCGACTCCGCGCTCGATCGCTGCGGGTGCACCGACGTGCGACGGCGCATGATCGGGAAGCTCTCGAAGGGCTACCGCCAGCGCGTCGGCATCGCCGACGCGATCGTCAACGACCCGCCGATCCTCGTGCTCGACGAACCGACGTCCGGACTCGACCCGAACCAGCGCGTCGAAGTGCGACGCCTCATCTCCGAGCTCGGCGCCGACAAGACCGTGCTGCTCTCGTCGCACATCCTCGCCGAGGTCGAGGCGGTCGCGCGCCGCGTCGTGATCCTGCGCAAAGGGCGAATCGTCGCGGACGGCGAACCGGCGGAGCTGGTGCGTCGCCACGGCGGAGGACGCGGACGCGTGCGCGTCGAGGCGCGCGGCGAACGCCCGCGCCTCGAGCGCGCGCTCGGCGGACTTCCGGGCGCGGGCGCCGTCGCGGTGGACACCGCGTCGGACGGATTCCTCGCGATCACGATCGACTTCGGCGACGGCGACGATCACCGCCTCGCTGTCGCGCGCGCCGTGCTGGCCGCGAACGGTGAACTGCGCGACCTCACGACCCCGGCCACGACGCTCGAAGAGATCTTCATGCGGCTCACCACGGCACGCGGGGAGGAGCCGTGAAGACGCTGCGCACCTTCGTCGTGCTGACCGCGCGCGAGATCGAGTCCTACGTCCTCGCACCGCTGATGTACGTCGTGCTCGCGATCTTCCTCGTGCTGAACGGCTTCTCCTTCTACCTCAGCATCCTCTCGCAGGGAGGGAACGCCGACGCGAGCGTCCGGGCGTTCCTCGGCGGCTCGCCGTGGTTCTGGTTCGAGATCGTGCTCCTGCCGCCGATCCTCACCATGCGGCTGATCGCCGAGGAGCGGCGCGCCGGGACGCTGGAAGGGCTGATGACGGCGCCGGTGACCGACACGGTCGTCGTGCTCTCGAAGTTCACCGGCGCGCTCGCGTTCTACGTCGCGCTGTGGGCGCCCTCGATCCTCTACCTCGTCACGCTGAAGTCCTACGGCGCGCTGCCGGACGTCGGCATCCTCGCGTCGAGCTACCTCGGCGTGTTCCTGATCGGCGGGCTGCTCATCGCCGTCGGTCTGCTTTCGTCCGCGGTTGCTCCGAACCAGATCGTCGCCGCGATCCTCGCCATCGTCGCGAACCTCGTCTTGTTCTTCGCCCCGCTCGTCGCGGTCGTGATGGGGCGCGGCCCGTTGCGCTCGACGCTCGAGCACCTCGCGCTGTTCTTCCACTTCGACGACGGCTTCTCGAAGGGCATCGTCGACACCGGCATCGTCGGCGTCTACGCGGCGGGGATCGGCCTCTGCCTGTTCCTCTCGGTTCGCGCGCTCGAGACACGGAGGTGGGCGTGAGCCGCGAGACGTTCGGACGCGGGCGCCGCCTCGCGATCGGGGCCAACGTCGTCGTGATGATCGGCCTCGCGCTCGCCGCGGCGACGCTCGTCGTGTTCGTCACCGGGTTCACCGAGTTGCGCCGGCGCTTCGACCTCACGCGGGGAAAGAACTACACGCTCGCGACCGAGACCGTCGGCATCCTCGACCGCCTCGACGCGAGCGTGGAGATCATCACCGTCTTCGACGGCCAGACGGTCCCGTGGGACAAGAACGCCGAAGTCGCCCGCGCGGTCGGCTACACGCGCGACCTGCTCCAGGAGTACAAGGTCCGCTCGCGCGGCCGTCTCTTCGTGGAAAACCTCGACCCGAAGATCGATGGCGCGCGCGTGCGCGAGCTCGTGCAGGAGATCGGCCTGCGCTCGTACAACGTCGTGATCGTGAAGCGCGGCGATCGTCGCCGCGTGCTCGGCCTGCAGTCCGACCTCGCCGAGTTCGACAACCTCACGCCGCAACCGGTGCAGCCGCCTGTCGTGTTGAAGGCGTTCCGCGCCGAGGAGGTGATCAGCTCCGCGCTGTACGAGGTCATGCAGGACAAGCAGCCGCGCGTGTACGTGACGGTGGGGCACCAGGAGATGTCGATCGACGCGGGCGGGCCGATCGACGCACTGCTGCTCGCGCAGTCGCTCGCTCGCGACAACGTCGACGTGCGCGCGCTGTCGTTGTTCTCGGCGCACCAGGTACCGCAGGACGCCGACGCGCTCCTCGTCCTCGGCCCGCGCCAGGCGTTCCCCGACGACGAACGGGCCGCGATCGACCGTTATCTGCGCAAGGGCGGCCGTGTGCTGCTCCTGCTCGACCCGGGCGGCGACACGTCGCTCGACCCGCTGCTCGCCGCGACCGGCCTGAAGATCGACCGCGCGATCGTCTGCAAGGAGTGGCCGGCGACGATGAAGGGCGGCAATCCGGAAGAGCACTTCATCGGCCAGCGGGCGCCGGGCGCCTACGGAGCGCACGCGATCACGACCACCCTCGACGTCGCGAACGCGATCGTCGTCGTGTTCCACTCGGGCTCGATCGCGCCGACGCCCGAGACGCAGGGCGCGTTCTCGTCGCTCTTGCTCTCGCACCCCGACGCGTTCGCGGACGCGAACCAGCCCGACGGCGGTCCCGGAGATCTCGCGTTCGACGCGCGCACCGACGGCAAGCGCGAGCAGCGCACGCTCGCCGCCGCGGTGGAGCCGGGCGGCGACTACAAGGGCGCGCGCCTGGTCGTGGTGCCGAGCGTCCACTTCGCGGGGAACAAGGCGCTCGCCGATCTGCCGGGCAACGACCTGTTCGTGCGGCGCTCCGTTGCGTGGCTCATCAACAAGAAGGAGTTCGTCCAGCTCCCGCCGCGCCGCCCGCACTCGGCCGTCGCCGACCTGCGGCCGCAGGAGTACGACGAGCTGTTCCGCTACGCGGTCATCTGGATGCCGCTCGGCGCGCTCGCGCTCGCGGCGGCGGTCGCGTTCATCCGGAGGCGTTGAGCGTGCGCCTGAAGACCACGCTGGTCCTGCTCGTCGTCGTCGCCGCGCTGTTCCTCGTGTGGCGGTTCATGGGCCCGGTCCGCGAAGAAGTCGTGACGACCCAGACGCTGCTCGGGGCGTTCCCGACGGACGCGATCTCGCGCGTCGAGGTCGTGCTCGGCACCGGCGAGCAGACGATGTTCGAACGCAAAGGCGGCACGTGGTGGATCGTCGAGCCCTTCTCCGATCGCGCCGACACCGACGCGCTCGCGCGGCTCCTGCAAGTGCTCGCGTCGAACCCGCGCGAGGCGAGCGACTCGTCGCCGAGCAACTCGCTGCTCGCCGAGTTGAAGCTCGAGCCGCCGCGCGCGCGCGTCACGCTGATCGCCGGCGACAAGACGTACCGCCTCCGCGTCGGCGACCGCGATCCGACCTCGCAGTTCGTGTGGGTGAAGCTCGAGGGCGACGACACGCTGTACCGCACCGGAGCGAACCTCGCGAACGTGCTGGACCTGCCGCGCCAGGACTGGCGCGACCGCCGTTTCCTCGCGGGTGACGCCGCGCTCGTGCGCTCCGTCACGCTCGCGCGTCCGGGGGAACCGCCGGTGTCGTTGGTGCACGACGGCGCGGACTGGCGCATGACGTCGCCCGTCGACGTGCTCGCCGACGGGACCACCGCGGGCAAGCTCTCGAGCGGCATCCTCCTGCTCACGGTGCGCCGCTTCCTGCTCACGAACCCCGACCCGAACTCGCTCGCGAAGAAGGGGCTCGACGCGACCGCGACGGTGCTCACGTTCGACTTCGGCTCGCGCAAGCTCGAGGTGCGTTTCGGCGCAGCGGACGGTGCGGCCGTCGATGCGGCGCGCTGCGCGATCGACTCCGAGCGCGGCCACATGTTCGAGGTGGAGGGGCCGGCGCTCGCGGCGCTGCGTTTCCCGTCGAAGCGGTTCCGCGACCCGGACATCGTCCGAGCGACGACGAAGAACGTCGAGCGCATCCGCCTGCGGCGCCCCGCGCGTGGGCCGGATGTCGCGCTCGAGTTCCGCCCGACGACCCGCACGTTCGATGTCGTCGAGCCGTTCGCGCGGCGCGCGGACGACTCGCGCTCGAGCACCTTGTTCTCGTGGCTGCTCGACGTGTCCGCGCTGCGCGCGATCGACTTCCCCGATGCGGCCGGCGTGCCGGGCGACCGCGGGTTCATGGACCGATCGGAGCTGCCGCCGCTCGAGAACGGCGACCCGCTCGATCGCTTTGGCTTCGACGACCCGGACGCGATCCTCGAGCTCCGACTGCGCACCGAGACCGGCGTCGCGAAGGACGTGACGATCGAGTTCGCCAAGCCGGCGGGCGACGGCACTGTCCCTGTGCGTCGCAAGGACAGGACGCCCGACTCCGCCTACCTCGTGGCCCAGTCGGTTGTCGACAAAGTGCTCGGGCTCGACGCGCGCCAGCTCCTGCCGACGAACTGGTTCCCGCGCGATCTCCTGCACGTGACGCGCGCGCGCTTCGAGGTCGCGGGCAAGGGCGACCGGACGATCGAACGCGATCCGAAGCCGCCGGCGGAGTACTGGTCCGGCGACACGCCCCAAAACGACTTCCAGTCCTACCTGACCAAGCTGACGCTGCCCGATTCCGACGCGGTGCGCGTCCTCCCGCGCGACGCCGACCCAAAGAAGGACGGCTTCGCGACGCCGTCCGCCCGCCTCGTCCTGACGGTGCGCGACGAGCCGAGACCCACGATCACGGTGGTGCTGGGCAAAAAGGACGCTTCGGGAACCGTGGTGCTCGCCACGATCGACTCCTTCCCCGACCGCAACGTGGTGGAGCTGCCGGCGTTCGTGCTCGACGAACTCGTGCGCCTGTTCCCGTGAATCGTTCTTGAACGGGCGCACCCGGAGCGGGATCTTGTCCCGCGTCCACGTCCGCCGAACCTCCGACCGACAGGCCAAGATGTCCCACCGAACTCCGCGCCGGCGCGGCCCGGCGTCCTTCCGTTCCGTTCTCCTCCTCGTCGCCGGGTTCGCCACGGCGTGCGCGAGCCAAGAAGCGCCGAAGAACCCGCTCGAGGACAACGCGCTCCTGCCGTCGACGAGCTTCCGCGGCGTTGCGCGGCGCGAGCAGACCATCGCGGTGCTGCCGGTGCTCGACCGGCGCAGCGAGCGCGGCGGCGGCGCGAGCCAGGTGGATCGTCAGCTCGCGATCCCCGCGACGGACGTGGTGCGCGGCCTGCTCGGCCGGCAGCTCTCGCTCGCGGGGCTGTTCTCGAGCGTGCGCGTCGAGGCGCAGAAGGACTCCGACCTGCTCTTGAACGCGGAGATCCTCGACTTCGACGCGCGCGACACCGGCATCGCGACGCTGCCGACCGCGCACGCGACCGTCGAGCTGAGGGTCACGGTGACGACGCGCGGCGGCGCGCCGTTGCTCGAGAAGCGCTACGTGCAGCGCCGCTCGCAGGACGGCAACGTCGTGGCGCGGCCCGACGCGCTCGCGCTCGGATGCGACGCACTCTCCGGCGCCGTCGACGAGCTGCTCGTCGATCTCGATCGCATCGACCTCGGAGCGGCCCCCGCGCCGCGCT
>CAZOLL010000115.1:0-10180 GCA_964580365.1 uncultured Phycisphaeraceae bacterium | reverse complement strand
GTGATCAGGATGCGATCGGGAATCTTCTCCTGCAGCGCGAGGTCGGCGATCACGACCGTGTCGAAGTCGAGCCCCTTCGACTTGTGGATCGTCAACAACTGCACCGCGTCGGGCGATTCGTCGACGAGCGGCGATTCTTCGTCCTCCTCGCCGGTCGACTCCATCTCCTTCAACCGCTCGACGAACGTGCGGAAGGTGCGGCGTTCGGCGCGGTCCAGCTCGCGCGCGATCTCGACGAGCTTTCGCAGGTTGGCGACGCGCTGCTCCCCGTTGGGCTTGATCAGGAACAGCTCGAACGCGCGCGTGCGTTCGAGCGCGCGCTCGACGGCCGTCGCGAGGTCGACGTCGTGCTTCGTCGCGCGCAGCTCGGCGAGGATCGCGAGCGCGGCGCGGACCGGCGCCGGCGAACCCGCGGGCGGGGTTTCCGGCGCGTCGAATCGGCCGCCGGCCGCGCGGTGCGCGGCGAGATCGACGTCGGACACGCCGAACAAGGGCGAGCGCAGCGCGGCGACGACCGCGACGCCGTCGCGCGCGTCCTCGATCGCGCGGAACAGCGCGACCGCGGCCTTGATCTCCGCTCGGCTGTACAACTGCTTGCCGCCGGCGACGCGATACGGCACGCCGTGGTCGCGCAGCGCGTCCTCGTAGAGCCCGAACGAGCGGCGCGCGGAACGGAACAGGATCGCGACGCTGCCGCGCTCGCCCGCCGCGCGCCGCCGCGCGATGAAACCGGTGACCGCGCGCGCCTCCGCGACGCGCGCCTCCTCGACGCGGGGGAACGGCGGCGCATCGTCGGCGTGCTTCAGCACCACGACGCCCGGCGGCTGGTCCGCCTGGTTGCCCGCTGAGATCAGCGGCACGTGTCGCGCCTGCAGCGCGGACGGGACGCGCGCCGGGTCGAGCGCACGCTCGAACGCCGGGTTCACCCATCGGACGATCGACTCGACGGATCGGAAGGTCGCGAAGATCGGGAGCTCCTCGCCGCCGCACTCGATCACGCGCCGCTTCGCCGCGTCGTACACCGCGATGTCCGCGCGCCGGAAGCGGTAGATCGACTGCTTCGGATCGCCGACGAGGAACAGGCGTCCGGCTCCGATCTCCGCCGCCGCCGGGTCGCGCTCCTCGGCGCCGATCGCCTCCGCGAGGCAGAACACGATCTCGACCTGCAGAGGATCGGTGTCCTGGAACTCGTCGACGAGGAGCGAGCGGAACCGTGACTTGAGGAGCGCGCGCACGCGGAGGTCGTCGCGCACGAGATCGCGCGCGAGCACGAGGAGGTCGTTGAAGTCGAGCACGCCCTCTTCGCGTTTCACGCTGCGGTGGATCGCGAGGAACGCGCGCGCGACACGCAAGAGCCGCGCGGCGCGATGGTGCGACACGGCCTGCGCGTGCGCGGAGATCGTCATCGCGAGCGCGGCGACCTCCTTCTTGATGTCCGAAAGCGTCGCTCTCGGCTTCCAGTTGTCCTGTTTGCCCTTGGACTTCAGGTCCGAAACCTGCGGCAGCGCGCCCGCCGCGGCGAGGCGCTCGAGGCGCTCGATCTGATCGAAGCCCGCGTCGGAGCGGTCGACACACTTGTCCTTCTGACCGGCGAGCCACTCGAGGGTCTCGCGGAACGCGCCGGCCACCGCATTCGGGTCGGGCTCCGGCCCGGGGTCGGGATACGCGGCGTCGACCTCCGACACGTCGCGATGATCGGCGAGCTTCCAACACAGTCCGCGCAGGTCCTTCACGCTCGCGCCCGATTCGAGCGCCGCGAGCAGCGCGCGCTCGTCGTCCGCTTCGAGCCCGGAGAGGAAGCGTTCGAACGCGCGTTCGCGCAGCACTTCGGCCGGCTCGCCCTCGACGATCTCGAAGCCGGGGTCGATGCGCGCCTCGACGGCGAACTCGCGGAGGATGCGCGCGCAGAACCCGTGGATCGTCGTCACGTTTGCGGACTCGAGCCGCTCGACCGCGGCGCGCGCGCGGGCGGCACTTTCGGTGGAGCCGTCCGACGCCCTCGCTTCGAGCTCGTCGCGCAGCCGGAGCTTCAACTCGCCCGCCGCCTTCTCCGTGAAGGTGATCGCCGCGAGCGACTCGACGTCCGCGCCGTCGAGGACGAGCGCGACGAACCGCGCGACCAGCGTGGTCGTCTTGCCGGTGCCCGCGCCGGCCTCGACGACGAACGAGCGGTCGAGCTCCGACTTCGCGCGCTCACGCGAACGCGCGTCGACTTGGCGCGGGTCGGCGCTCACGCGTCGTCCTCCGCGGATTCGGGACGCAACGCGAACCAGCCGGCCGCGTCCGGGTCGTCCTTCTTGCGGTCGAACGTCGTCTCGAGACCGGCGCCCTTCCCGCACGCGAGCCGGTAGTCGCAGAACCCGCAGCGCTTCTCCGCCTCGGCCGGGTTCGCGAAGAACACGCCGCCGCGGATGCCGTCCGTGATCACGCCGAGCGCCGTCGACAGCGCATCGTCGTCCGGGCGGAGCAACTCGGGTTCGAGCGCGTGGCGCACGCCTTCGCCGTCGGCGGTGCAATAGAAGAGGTGGGCGGAGTCCACGCGCCCGGAGTGCCCGGCCGCGCCGAGGCGCTCGCGCGCCGCACGCACGTAGATCGGCAGCTGCAGGCGTCGGCCGCCGGCGAGCCCGAGCGGCCGAGTCTTCGCGTCCTTGAACTTCCCGGTCTTGTAGTCGATGACCGTCAACGCGCCGCTCGCGGGGTCGACGTCGACGCGGTCGACCACGCCGTTCGCGCGGATCGTGCGCGCGCCGGCGTCGAGCGCGAGCTTCTCGAAGCGCGATTCGAGATGGCGTGGAACGGAGGGCGACGCCGCTTCGATCTCCGCGTCGAGGAAGCAACGCAGGTCCTCATCGATGCGGGCGCGCTCGGCGAGCGCGATCAGCGGCGGGTCGAGCTCCAGGAACTCCGGCGTCGTCGCGAGCACGCGCTCGGTCGCTTCGCGCAGCACCGCGAGCAGCGCGTCGCGCCGTGCGGGCACGAGCGGGAACACCTCGGTCGGCGCGACGCGCGTGTAGAACCGCTCCAGCACGCGGTGGATCGCGCTGCCGCGCGCGCGGTGCGACAACACGAAGCGGTCCTCGTCCTCCTCGACGCGCAGGCCCAGGACGTAGCGCGTGAAGTACGTGAACGGGCACCACGCCCAGCTCTCGAGCGAAGACGGCGAAAAGATGCCCGCGACGCGCGATGCGTCGTCGCCGCCGATCATCCCGTCCCACGCGGTGAAGCGCGTCGTGGCGAACCGAGCGAGCTCGGCGCGCACCGCCTCGCGCGCGGGCGGGTGCACCGCGATCAAGTGGTGCACGAGCCCGGAGTCCCCGCGCCGCACCGCGTCGGCGATCGCGCGGCGGTCGAACTCCGCGACGTCGAGCGGAGCGCGCGTCGCCGCGTGCTCGGCGATCTTGATCACTTCGAGGCCCGGCGCGGCGCTCGCGTCGAGCGCCGCGCTCTTCACGCGCGCTCCGGTCAGCGCCTCCGCGACCGCGACGACAAACGCCGACGGGAGGATCTCGCGGTGCTTGGCCGTCTCGACGCGCGGGAACGTGATGACCAACCGCTCGCGCGCGGAGCCCACCGCGAGCCGGAACAGCAATCGGTCCTCTTCCACCGCGCTCGCGGCCAGCGGCAACGGCGCGCGCGGGCTGGAGATCTTGCGGCGCTCCGCATCGGCGAGCACCGCGCTCTGCGTCGTGGTACGCGGGAACGCGCCGTCCTCGAGGCCGACCAGGATGGTCGCGCGGAACGGGACGCCGCGCGCGGCGAGCACGGTGCCGAGGAACAACCCGCGACCGAAGCGGCCCTCGTCGCGCCCACGCTCGTCGAGCGCGGCGAGCAGGACGTCCGAGAACAGAGAAACGTCCGGCCGCGCGTCGCCGGCGACGAGGTCGAGCGCGGCGAGGGCGTCGATCCGCGAGTGCAGGTCGTCCGCCGCTTCGTCGCGAGAGAGCCAGCGTTCGACGGCCGCGTGCGCGACCGCCACGAACGCGGCGAACGACCGCGCGCCGGCGAGCGCGTCCGACTGCGCGCCGAGCTCCGCGACGATCGCGTCCAAGCGTGCGAGGCCTGCGAGATCGCGCTCGAGCCGAGCGCTCTCCTCTCGCGGGTCGGCGCGATCTTCGTCGGGAGCGATGCCGGCCGCGACCTCCGCGCGTGCGGCGTCCAGCGCTGCGGCGAAGCGCGCGCGCAGCCGCGACAGCGCGGCGCTCCAACGCGCGCCGGCGCCGCGCGGCTCGCCCGAGTCGCCGGAGCGGCCCGACTGGCGCGGAGCACCCGCGCGGGCCGCGCGCGCGAGACGCTCGAGTTGTCCCGGATCTTCGTCCGCGCCGACCCCGCCAAGATGGTGCAGCCACTCGAACACGCGCTCCCGCTCGAGCCCGGAGGCGAGCGCATCGAACAGGAGCAGGAGCGACTTCGCGCCGCGCGACGTGGAGGCCGCCCGGCCGCCGTGGAGGAACGAGAGCGGCGGTCCGGCGTTCGGGCCGGCGCCCGACTCGGCGACGAACGCTCGGAAACGCTCGTCGATCGGGTCGAGCGCGGCGCGCGCGCGAGAGAGCACGGCGATTTCGTGCAGCGGCACGCCCGCGTCGACGAGGTCGCGCACGACGCGCACCGCTTCGATCGCCTCGCGCGGCCGCCCGGGGCACGAGAGGATCGCGACACTGGAGTCGGCTTCCACGCGCTTCCCATTGAGAGGCCCGCCAACCGGAAGGAACAGCCGCGCGCGCAGTGCGTCGAGCGCCGTCGACGAGGTCGCAGACGTGCGCGGGGCGACGTCCGGCCACGGGAACCCGAGCTCCTGCCACAGCGCGCGCGCCGGTTTCGCGAACTCGAACTCGGGGCCGTCGCCGATCGGCGTCATCACCACGCCGCCGTGCTGGAGCAGGGCGCGCAGGAGGCGACGTTGCGTTCCGGTGAAGTCGTAGAACCCGTAGACGATCGGGGCGGTCGCGCCGGCCGGCTGTGCCGCCTTCTCGAGGATCTCGGCCGCGCGCGTGAACGTCGCGGCGTCGTCCGCGAGCCGCGCGCGCGCGAGACGAGCCTCGAAATCCGCGAGCAGCGCCGCGAAGTCGCGGATGCGCGGCTCGTTCGCGAACCGGCCCGCGAGATCGGCGGCGACGAGGCCGGCGTCGCGCGTGTCGCGAAGCGCGGCGGCGAGCGCGCGCGGCAGGCCGCGCGAGCCGCGCCCCTCGAAGAACGTCGAGCCGGCGGCCACTCCGCGCGCGACCGCGTGCGCCAGCACGTTCATGCCGAGCGGCGGCAGCTCTGCGACACCCTCGGTCGCGAACGACTCGGCCGCGATCGCCCGCGCGAGCTCGAGAGGAGTCGTGAACCGCACGTTCAGGTGCGCGCGCGACGGCGAGCGCGTCGCAAGCAGTCGCCGCAGGTGCAGCTTCAGGAGGTTCGACGGCACGACGACGTCGATCGGCGCGAGCGGATCGCTCGAGCGCGCGGCCGCGACTTCCGCGACGAGCGCGTCCTCGAGCGTCGGTTGGAAGTCGCCCCGATGGAGTCGGTACAGCCGCCGAGTCACGCGCATCTCCCGCCGGTACTCTACCGGCCCCTCTCCCCACCACCGGGACGCCCCGCGATGCTCGCCGCGCTGCTCCTGCTCATCGGGTTGCCACAGGCGCCGGCGGCTCGTCCGGCCGTCGCGCCGGCTGACGCGCTCGACCTGTGGAACCTCGCGAGGCCGCACGACGTGATCGAGCGGCAGTCCTCGTCGTTCGACCGCACCGGCGGCAACGACGACGGCTTCTCCGGGCGGTTCGCGACGGTCGATCCGGCGACGAGCGAGACGATCCTGCTCGACGCGAAGGGGCCGGGTTGCGTGCACCGCATCTGGTCGGCGAACCCGCAGAAGGAAACGACCCTCGAGTTCTTCCTCGACGGCGAGACGACGCCGCGTTTCGCCTGCCCGTTCCCCGCGCTGTTCGACGGCAGCCGCCCGCCGTTCGTGAAGCCGTTCTCGGAGCGCGCGAGCGGCGGCTCGATCAGCTACCTGCCGATCCCGTTCGCGAACTCGATCCGGATCGCGGCGAAGGGTCCGGTGTATTTCTTCCAGGTCGACTGGGGCGCCTACCCCGAGGGCACGCGCGTCGAGTCGTTCGACCCGGCGGAGGTCGACGTCACGGCGAACGCGCCGGCGCCGCCGATCGCGCCGGCCTTGTTGCCGTGCGCGAAGTCGTTCATCACGGCGAACGGCCGGCCGATCCAGACGCTGGTGGCGGTGAAGTTCCCGATCGATCTCGGCCACGGCAACGGCATGGCGGCGGAGGTGAAGGGCCCCGGCGCGGTGACCACGCTGCGCGCGCGGATCGAGAGCGACGACCCGGCGATCGGTCGCCGGCTCCTCTTGCGCGTGTTCGTGGACGGCGCGGCGGATCCGTGCGTCGAGGCGCCGCTCTCCGACTTCTGCGGCGCTGGATTCCCCGGCGCGAAGCTCGAGTCGCTCGCGTTCTCGCAAGGCGACGGCACGTTCGAGTCGCGCTTCGTGATGCCGTTCGCGAAGTCGCTGCGCGCGGAGCTGATCGACTTCGCGCGCGATGCACGCGTGCGCGCCGACCTCGAGCTGGAAGGTGCATCGTGCGACGTCGCGGAGTTCGGCGGGATGCGCTTCCACGCGCGCTGGCGTCGCGCGCTCACGAAGGCGGGCGCGTTTCACGAGATCCTGAAGGCGGAGGGCCGCGGACACTTCGTCGGCTGCGCGATCACGATGAGTAGCCCGCGCCAGTTGTTCTTCCTCGAAGGCGACGAGCAGGCGCTGGTCGACGGCCGCGACGCGGGCGAATGGACCGGCACCGGCACCGAGGACTACTTCAACTGCGGCTGGTACTTCAACGAAGGGACGCTGTCGCGGCCGTGGCACGGGCTCTCGCGCAAGGACGAAGAGCGCGGAGAGATCAGCACGTGGCGACTGCACGTCGGCGATGCGATCCCGTTCACGAAGTCGCTCGAGTTCCGAATCGAGCACGGCGGACAGAACGACCAGCCCGGCGTCGAGTACGCGAGCGTCGCGTGGTGGTACGCGACGCCGGATTCGACCCACGATTTCGAGCGCGTCGACGGCGCGACGCTCGGCCCGCCGCGCCGCATGCTCGGGATGCCGGACCGCTCGCTCGCGATGGACGCGCTCTCCCTCGAGCCGCCGCTGCCGCGCTCGACGCTCGCCGACCGCTCGACGGAGTACGGCGGGCCCGAGACCGCCACGCTCGACGCGGAACACCCGGCGACGACGCTCACGTTCCCGATCTCAGTCGCGGATCGAATGCACCTCGCGCTGGTCGCGGGAAAGTCCGACGGCAAGGTCGCGCTTGGGTCGCGCCTCGACGACGGGCCGCCGGCGCCACTCGAGGTCACGGGCGACGCATTGTGGCTGACGACGGTCTCGCTCGGCGCGGCAGGACTCGCGAAGGGCGACCACTCTCTCGCGATCTCGCTCGACCCCGCCGCGAGCGACGCGGGAGCGGCGATCTATCTCGCGGGCCTGCGCCTCGAACCGACCTTGCCGTTCGTGACGCGGTACGAGGTGTTCCAGACCTTCACGCTCGAGGACGGCGCGCCGTTCGACGAGAACCAGGGACCCGAGTCCGGCGACCAGGACGGCTGGCACGCGGCCGACGCCGGCGCGGACGGGCGGCTCGACCTCGCGAAGGAGTGCGACCCGAAAGAGCGCGCGTTCACCTACGTCCGCTTCTGGCTCGACGCGCCGGACGACCGCACGGTCACGCTGCGGCTCGGCTCCGACGACTGGCTCGCCGTGTTCGTGAACCGCACCGAGTACATGCGGAAGCGCGTGCACCGCGCGCTCGTCCCCGACCAGGAGTTGGTCGAGGCGCCGCTCGTCAAAGGAAGGAACGAAGTCCTGCTGAAGGTCGCGAACGTCGACGGCGCCTTCGGCGTCTGCGCGCGCGTGTCCGATCCGAAGGAAGGGCTCGAGTACGGGAAGTGAAAGCGGCGCTCAGCTCTCTTGCGCGGGCGCGACCGTCAGGTTCGCGAAGTGCGCGACGGTGCCGGAGCCGATCCAGAAGCCGATCGCACCGCGCGTCTCGCCCAGTTTGAGGTCGTCGACGATCAGGCACGGCTGCTCGGCGTCGTCGATGAACAGCTCGGCGTGCGTGCCGTCGACGTGGATCTTCATCCGCGTCCAGCGGTCCGGCACGAGGTCGACGTAGGACTCGTACTTCCCCGGCATCTCGGTCCGCAGGCGGTCCCACGGGTACTCGGGCCACGACGCGTACTGCGTCGAGTGGTTGCGCCGCAGTTGATCGGGCGCACGCCCGTTCGTCGGACGGAGGTAGATGACCTCGAACCGCTCGGCAGCGGGCGGCGCGCTCGTCCCGTCGACGACGGCCGCGCGCTGGATCCGGAACGCGACGCCGACGAAGCCGCGCGCGTCCGCCGCGGCGCGCGGCGCGGGCGCGCCGGCGACGTCGACCTGGATCACGCCGTTCTCGAACTCGACATCGGGCACGATCGCGAGACCCTCGCGAAGCGGAGCGTCGTGGTCCTCGACGACGCGCAACGCCGCGCGGCCGTCGTGATCGACGAGCTCGGTCTTCACGCCGAGCGGGACGACGTCGGCCAGGTTCGCGGGGCGGAAGCGGATCCCGCAAGACGACAGCACCGCCGCGACGCACACCGTCGCGGCCACATCGATCGAACGCATCCGGAACTCCGCGCCCTCTGGCGGCAGCGCGCGACTCTAGTCGCGCTCCGTCGCGCGGTGACGCGCGCCGTGACGACGCGGATCGCGCGCGTGAAAGGACGCACGTTCGATTGCCGACACGCGGCGGACCGAGCACCCGCTTCAGCCGGTTCTCGGGTCTCGGGTCTCGATCATCCGGGTCACCGGTCATCGGCGCTCAGGCCCCGGTTGCCGGGCATTCGGTCGACCGGCGAACCGAGACCCGGGGGACCGGCGGACCGGCAACCGGGGCCCGATCGCCGGTACCCGGCGACCCGTGCATCCGGTTCGCCGGGTCTCCTGTCACGGTCCACGGGTTACCGGTCATCGGCGTTCGGGCCCCGGTTGCCCGGTTGCCCGGTTGCCGGGTTGCCCGGTTCGCCCGTTCGCGGGTTCACCGGTCGACCGGCTGCCCCATTGCTCGGAGAATCTCGCTCACCCGAGGTCGAACACGAGGAACTCCGCGTCCGACCGGGCGGCGAGTTCGAGCGCGCTCAGCTCGGTGATCGCGGCGCCGTCGCCGGCCGCGAGGTGCTGGCTGCCCGCGTCGACTTCGCCGTGCGCGATCTGCACCCAACCGGCGCGACCCGCCGCGAACTCGAACGCCGCGGTCTTGCCGCGCGGCAGGCGCGTCGCGAACAAGCGTGCATCGGCGCCGATCGCGAGCGAGTCGGACGCGCCGTCCTGCGACGCGAGCAGGACCGGCGCGCCGCGCGCGAGATCCGTGGTGAAGTCGCGCTGCGCGTAGCGCGGCGTCGCGCCCCGTTTCGTGGGCTCGATCCAGATCTGCAGCAGGTGCACGCCCTCCGACTTCGACGCGTTCATCTCGCTGTGGAGCACGCCCTTCCCCGCCGACATGAACTGCAGCTCGCCGGGACGGATCACCGAGCCCGAACCCATGCTGTCCTGGTGCCGGAGCTGGCCGTCGAGGATCCAGGTGAGGATCTCCATGTCGCGGTGCCCGTGCGTGGGGAAGCCCGCGGCGGGCTTCACGAAGTCCTCGTTGATGACGCGCAGGCCGTGGAAGCCCATGAAGCGCGGGTCGTGGTAGTCGGCGAACGAGAAGGTGTGAAAGCTCTCGAGCCAGCCGTGGTCGAAGTGACCGCGGTCGGCAGAGCGACGGACCTGAATCATCTGCGGGTCTCCTGCCGTGTCACTTGCCGGCCGACCGGGGGCGCTCGGGCGAGCCGCGCCGGATGCGCCAGACGTCCGGGGTGACGCGAAGCGCGCTCACGTAGCCGTCCTCGACCGTCCCTTCCACGATCGTGCGGCGCGGCGCGTGGAGTCGGAACGACGCACGCCACTCCTTGGGCCACGCGGGCACGACGCGGAGCGCGGTGCCCTCGACCTGCAGCAGCATCAGTTGCAGCGTCGTCATCAGGTTGCCGCCGTGGCACTGGTCCGGCGCCCAGTCGAAGTTCGGGCCCCAGATCGCCGGGAAGCGGTGCTTCGGGTTCGAGTTCGCGGCCTTCGCCGTGAGGTTCTCGCGCGCCTCGTCTG
>CAZOLL010000114.1:0-10269 GCA_964580365.1 uncultured Phycisphaeraceae bacterium | reverse complement strand
GCGGTGCTTTTTCGACCCGAGCGAAGCTCGGGTCGAAAAAGCGCTCTGCATTGAACTCCACGTGCATCACCTCGAGCGGTTTCTCCCCCGACCCTCGGACGAAGGCGGATCGGATCCGCGTACGTCGCGGTCCAGATCCGCCATCCCATCTGGTGGATCGCCCCCGGAGCTCCGCTCCGGGAAGCGATCCGTTCCGCATCGACCTTCCCCAGTCCAGGGGGGGTGTGCGCACCAACGGGCGCCGCGGGCGCGAGGGACTTCGAAAGCTGGAATCCGCAGCGAGGCACTTGCTGTCGGAAGCAAGTCCGACCGTCGAAGCCGAGTGAGGACCAGCGGCGCCGAAGTCCCTCGCGTCCGCGGCGCCCGTCGTTGGACTCGAGACCTCGCGTTCGCCTCGATCACTCGCCGTAGACGGTCACGTCGAGCCAGCCCACGCCGAGGATGTTCGTCGTGTGGGTATCGATGTGGTGGATCGTCTTGATGCCGGCCTGATCCGCGAGGTTGCTCACCGACACGTCGCCGATCGCGACGGCGGCGAAGAACGACCAGGCGCGGTCGGTCGCGCGCTTCGACGCACCGGAGTTGCTCGTGACGGCCTGATTCCAGTTGACGTCGGTGTAGAACGCACCGATCGCCGGCGAGTAGACGCCGATGCAGCCGGTCGACGAAGCGAGGAGGAGCAGGGCCGATCCCATCGCGAGTTTCTTCATTCTTGTCTCCATGCGTGTTTGGGTTGGGCGGCCACTGTAGGAGCCGCTTGGCGCGCCCGGAGCGTTTTTCGCTCACGGCGCCGCAACGCGCGCGGCGGCGGCGCGAACGCATCTGATATCGTTCCGGCCCGGTCGCGACGGCACGACCGGACCCCGGAACTCGGAACGGTGCGATGGGCGAGAAGCGGATCCACACGGAAGTCGACAGCATCCGCTTCCGCCACTTCATGCATTGCATCCTCGACGATCTGCGCGCTCTCGAGCGCATGATCGACACGGGGCTGATCGAGAAGGGCGTGCGCCGCATCGGCGCCGAGCAGGAGATCTTCCTCGTCGACCGCGGCGGCGGTCCGGCGCCGCTCGCGCTCGAGTTCCTGAAGCGGCTCGACCATCCGCAGTTCACGACCGAGCTCGCGCTGTTCAACCTCGAGGCGAACCTCTCGCCGCGCGTCTTCGAGGGCAAGGCGCTTTCCGAGCTCGAAGGCGAGTTGAACGGTCTGCTCGGCCGCGTGCGCACCACCGCGAAGGAGCTGAACGCGGGCGTTGTGCTCACGGGAATCCTGCCCACGCTCGACCAGAGCCACCTCGGCATGGAGTCGATGACGCCGATCCCCCGCTACCGGCAGCTGAACGACGCGATGGCGGCGATGCGCGGCGGCCAGTTCCGCTGCTTCATCAAGGGCATCGACGAGCTCGCGGTCGCGCACGACAACGTGCTCTTCGAGGCGTGCAACACTTCGTTCCAGGTGCACTTCCAGGTCGGCGCCGACGAGTTCGCGAAGCTCTACAACTTCGCGCAGGCGATGACCGCGCCGGTGCTCGCCGCCGCCGTGAACTCGCCGCTCGTCATGGGCCGCCGCCTGTGGCAGGAGACGCGCGTCGCGCTCTTCCAGCAATCGGTCGACGAGCGCTCGGAGCTGCAGCTGCGCCGCGGGCGGCGCCCGCGCGTCAACTTCGGCGACCACTGGGTGAACGAATCGGTCCTCGAGATCTTCCGCGAGGACATCGCGCGCTTCCGTCTCGTGATCACCACCGACGTCGGCGAGCCGTCGACGACCATCCTCGACAAGGGCGGCATCCCGACGCTTCCCGCGCTGCGCCTCCACAACGGCACGGTCTACCGCTGGAACCGTGCGTGCTACGGCGTCCACGAAGGCAAGGCCCACCTCCGCATCGAGGTGCGCGCGCTCCCCGCGGGCCCCTCCGTCATCGACGAGATCGCGAACGCCGCGTTCTTCTTCGGCCTCATGTGCGCGGTGTCCGAGGAGCACGCCGACATCAAGCAGGTGATGAAGTTCGACGACGCGAAGGCGAACTTCGTGAACGCGGCGCGCATGGGCCTGCGCGCGAAGTTCCACTGGATGAAGGGCGAGGAGTGGCCCGCCGACGAGCTGATCCTGCAGCGCCTCCTGCCGCAGGCGCGCGAGGGTCTGAAGTCGCGCGGCGTCGACGAGGGCGACATCGAGCGTTACCTCGGCGTCATTGAAGGGCGCGTGCGCAGCGGCCAGACCGGCGCGCAGTGGATGCTCGACTCGAACGACGAGATGGCGAAGACCGGCAAGGCGAAGGCCGGCGAGCGGGCGCGCGCTCTCGTGAAGACGCTCTCGCGCGTGCAGTGGTCCGGCAAGCCGGTGCACGAGTGGCCGCACGCGACGCTCGACAAGAAAGAGGGCTGGGCGACGAGCTTCCAGACCGTCGGCCAGGTGATGACGACCGACGTGTTCACGGTGCACCCGGAAGACCTCGTCGACCTCGCCGCGAGCCTCATGCAGTGGGAGCACATCCGGCACGTCCCGGTCGAGGACGCCGACGGCAAGCTCGTCGGCCTAGTCTCGCACCGCTCACTCCTGCGCCTCGTGTCCGGTGGCGGCGAGCAGAGCAAGTCGCGCGTCGCGGTGCGCGAGATCATGAAGCCCGACCCGATCGCCGTCACGCCCGAGACCACGGTGTTCGACGCCATCGCGCTGATGCGCCGGCACCGCGTGAGCTGCCTGCCCGTGACGGCGCCGGACGGTCGCCTCACCGGCATCGTCACCGAGCACGACTTCGTCGAGATCGCCGCGCGCATCTTCGAGGACCGCCTGCGCCGCGAACCGCCGCAGTGAGCCCTGCCGCGCTCGTCGCGATCGCCGCGCTGAATGCGGTCGCATTCCTTGCGATGGCCGTGGACAAGCGCTTCGCGCGCACCGGCGCGCGGCGCATCCCGGAGTCGTGGTTGATCCTCCTCGCGCTGCCGCTCGCCGTGCCGGGCGCGGTCGCGGGCATGAGCGCCTTCCGGCACAAGACCGTGAAGACGTCGTTCCGCCTGAAGATGGCGTTTGCCGCACTCGTGAACGTCGCGATCGTCGCGTGGTGGTGGCGCGCGCGGGGAGCGTGAGCGATGCCGGAGCTGCCGGAAGTCGAGACGACGCGGCGCGGCGTGGGGCCTCACGTCGTCGGCCGTCGCGTGCACTCGGTGGTCGTGAGGCGCCGCACGCTGCGCTGGCCGGTGCCGCGCGCGCTCGACCGCGAGCTTCCCGGCCAACGCATCGTCGCGGCCGAGCGCCGCGGGAAGTACCTCCTCCTCCGCGCCGAGCGCGGCACGATGATCGTGCATCTCGGCATGTCGGGCAGCCTGCGCGTCGTGCCCGCCGAGCAGGACGCGCGCGAGCACGAGCACTTCGACCTCGTGCTCGAAGGCGGTCGCGCGCTGCGGCTGCGCGACCCGCGCCGCTTCGGAGCGGTGCTCTGGACCGCGGGCGATCCGCTCGCGCTGCCGCTGCTCGCGCACCTCGGGCCGGAGCCGCTCGGCGACGGGTTCTCCGGCGCGTGGCTGTTCGAGCGTTCACGGCGCCGCACCGTCGCGGTGAAGAGCTTCGTCATGGACGCGGACGTCGTCGTCGGGGTCGGCAACATCTACGCGAGCGAGTCGCTGTTCCGCGCCGGCATCCGCCCGTCGCGCGCAGCGGGCCGGTTGAGTCGCGCCGATTGCGACCGCCTCGCGGACGCGATCCGCGCGATCCTCTCCGCGGCGATCGACGCCGGCGGGACCACTCTGCGCGACTTCACGAACGAGGTCGGCGAGCCCGGGTACTTCTACGCGCGCCGTGCCGTGTACGAGCGCGCGGGCGAGCCCTGCGGCAACTGCGGCACGCGCGTGCGCGCGACGCGCACCGGACAGCGCTCGACCTATTGGTGCCCCACCTGCCAGCGCTGACGACGATGCGATCTCCGTCATCGACGGCGCGTCGCAGTTGGTGGGCGTGATCGCCGCCGATACGCCCGAGCTCGGGTCCATCCTGGTCGCGGGCAAGCCGTCCACCGACCCGAGGCGCAGCAAGAACACCGGGCTCTGACCCGGTGCGGGACGATCCGGCTTCAGCGAGGCGCGGCGACGGCCGCCGTGCGCCGCTGCTTCATCGCGAGCCGCGCGTCGCGCTCGTCCTTCCTCGCCTCGAGCACGCGCGTGCGCACCTCGTCCTTGTCCCACACGAACGCGTCGTCGCTGAAGCGCGGATCCTCGCGCGTCAGCTGATCGAGCGCGTGGAGCACGAGCGAGATCGTCCCGTCGAGCGTCGGGTGCAACCGATCGGGGCCGATCAGCTCGGACGTCCCGCCCGACGGCCAGACGTTCGACCGCAGGCGGATCTCGCGACCATCGCGGATCTCCCGCGCGAGCCGCGCGAGCGGCAGGAC
The DNA here is from genome assembly GCA_964580365.1 of uncultured Phycisphaeraceae bacterium. Classification (GTDB taxonomy): domain Bacteria; phylum Planctomycetota; class B15-G4; order B15-G4; family JADJEK01; genus CAZBOK01. The sequence goes on along the minus strand of CAZOLL010000114.1, from coordinate 5,884 downwards.
GTGCACGTTCGGATGATCCTTCGTCCACGCCGCCAGGCGAGCGTTCAGCTTGTCGAGCGTCGCGGCGTCCGGGATCTGCCGCATGTTGATGATCGGCCCGCCGGTGATGCTGATGCCGTTGATCGCGTCGTGCATGTCGGGGAAGTCGCCGACGATCACCGGGCATTCGAAGCGCGCGATCAACGACAGGCCGGTCTCGAGCGCGGCAAGCCGCTCCGATTCTCCGCGCCAGCGATTGCCGTATCCGAACCAGAACAGGAAATCGAGCGCGATGACGAGCGTCGGCTTCGTGGCGGCGACCGCGTCGACCTCGCGCGTGCCGTGTCGGGTCGGGTCGCGGAACAGGAGCGCGGAGGACCGGCGCACGGTCGCGCGCGCGGGGTCGACGCACGCCGCTCTCACCACGTCCTCGAGCGTGACCATGCAGTCGACCTCGAGCGGGAGGAGCAGACCGTCGGTCATCGACGCGCCGATGACCCCGACCCGCGCGAGCGGAAGCGCGGCTTCCGCAGCACGCGCTTCGGAGGCGGCGAGCGTCGCGAGGAGGAGCGCCGTGGCGGCGAGCATCGGAGGGATCCTAACCGCGGTGGGCCGGACGCTCAGCGGTGTCCGCCGTGAGCGGCGGGTGAAGTGCGGCGTTCCTTCATCGCGATGCGCGCGGCGCGCTCTTCCTTCTTCGCTTCGAGCACCCGGACGCGCACTTCGTCCTTGCTCCAGATGAACGCTTCCTCGCGGAAGTTCTCGTCCTCGCGCGTCAGTTGATCGAGAGCGTGGAGGACGACGGAGATCGTGCCGTCGAGAGTGGGATGCAGGAGGTCGCGGTCGATCAGCGCGCCGGCGCTTCCCGCGGGCCAGACGTTGTCGCGCAGGCGCATCTCGCGCCCGTCGCGGATGTCCGCGACGAGGCGCGACAGCGGGACGACGTGGACGTTCCGATGCGACTTCGCCCACTCCGCGAGGCGCGCGTTCAACCGCGCGAGCGTCTCGACGTCGGGGATCTGGTCGGGGCCGATGATCGGGCCGCCGGTGATGCTGACCCCGTGCAGCGCAGGATGCATGTCCGGGAAGTCGCCGACGATCACGGGGCACTGGAAGCGCGCGATCTGCGCGAGCCCTTCGTCGAGGCCCGACAGCCGCGCGTCCGCGTCGCCCCAGACGTTGCCGTAGCCGAACCAGAACAGGTAGTCGATCGCGAGCACGAGCGTCGGCTTCGTCGCGATGACCTCGTCGACCTCGCGCGCGCCGAAGTGGCGCGGGTCGAGGAACATCAACGACGAGGACGAGCGTGACGTCGACAGCGGCGCGACGCTCGCGGCCCGCACGACGTCCTCGATCGTCATCATGCAGTCGACTTCGAGCGGCAGCAGCAGGCCGTCGGTCATCGACGCGCCGATGACGCCGACCTTCGCGAGCAGTGCGGACGGTGGCGCCGCCGCCGAGGATTCGAAAGCGAGCGCGGCGACGACGAGGAGCGCGGGAGTGAACATCATGCGGGCATCCTACGCGGGAGGTCGGGCGGCGCGTGTCGCGTGAGCCTGCGCTTCGCGCTCACCCGTGCGCAGACCGTCGCTCCGGCGCGGCAGGGGTCTCGATACCATCGGCCCTTCGCCCAACCTTCGGAGGAGCGCATGTCCCGATCCACGTTCGTTCTCGCGTCGATCTTCGCCGCCGTTCTCGCTCTTCCGCCGGCGCGCGCGGGGGACGTGACCGTGACGGTGACCGCCGGCTCGCTGAATCTGTCGGGAGGCGGCAGCGACGACACCGTCGTGGTCGACCAGGACCTGCTCGCGGCAAACGAATTCCGCGTGTCGCCGGGGGCGTTCACGACGGTCAACGGCTCCATGCTGGCGCTCACGTTCCAGAACGTGACGAAGGACATCGTCGTCGCGCTCGGTGACGGCACGAACTCTTGCACGATCTACGAGAGCCTCGTCAAGCGCGACGTCGTCGGCCACGGACCCTCGCTCGGCACGCTGTTCCTCAACGTGAGCGACTCGAGCGTGCGCGACGACGTGCTGGTCGACACGCTGGGAGGTGCGGTCGGCGTCTCGCTCGTAAACGGTCTCGTCCGGGACGACGTGAAGGTCGTCGGCGGGACGAACGGCGACGCGTGCTCGCTCATCAATGCGGTCGTCCTCGGCGAAGTCGTGTTCACGGGCAACGCGGGCGGCGACAACCTTCTCCTCAACGGGACGCGCATCCGCGGAAAGGTCAGCGGCTCCGGCGGGCCGAACAACGACGGCTTCAGCGTGCTCGCGTCGACCTGCGAAGGCGACGTGAAGTGGAGCGCCGACGACGATGACGACACCACGACGTTCACCTACGCCGAAGTCGCCGGCAACTTGAAGATCGACTCTGGCGCAGGGATGGACGTCACGATCCTGCAGGGCGGCCGCGTCGACGGCGGCGTGGCGCTCTTGCTCGGCGCTGGCTCGAACTCGGTCCAGCTCTCGCTCCTCCAGATCGCCGAAGGCCTCCGGATCGACGGCGGTCCGAACGACGACTCCATTTCGGCGTTCGACACCTGCGCGGTCGGCGAGGACGTGCGCGTGAAATTGGGCGACGGGACCAACGAATGCGGACTCGAGGACTTCGCCGTGGACGGCGACATCCGAGTCGAGGGCGGCGCCGGCCGCGACACCATCGAGGTGAACGAGTCCGCGATCCGCGGCGACCTCCGCGTCGAGAGCGGCGCGACGCAGGTCGGCTTCTTCGACCAGGTGACCGCGGCCGACGATCAGATCCGCGGCAGCGTCAAGCTCACGTCGTCGAGCGACATGGACCCGAACGTGCTGCGCTCCGCAGTGCGCGGCAACGTGTCCTTCGCGGTCGGGGGCGCGACGAACGCGAAGTTGCGCACCTCGAGCGCTCGTCAGTTCAAGCTCGTCGTCGGCGCAGGCGTCGACTTCGTCACTCTCGACCAGGGAACCAGCGTTCAGAAGGACGTGGTCATCGACGCGGGCGACGGCAACAACCAGATCACGTTCGACGGCCTGAACGTCGGCGACGACTTGAAGCTGACGACCGGCTCCGGCAACGACATGTTGACGTTCGGCGCCGTCGTCGTGGTGGGGCAGACGACGCTCGACAGCGGCAGCGGCACCGACACGGGTTTCTGAGGCGCCGAGCGCACGGGACGTCGGGCGCCGCGCGCGTTATTCTCTCGCGCATGACCGCGGCGCCGCGTCCGACACCCGACTTCGATCACTTCAAGGCGGTCCTCGACTCCAAGATGGAGTGGCCGGCCGCTTGGATGTTCAAGTTCATCGTGCCGAAGGACCAGCTGAACCACCTGCTCGCGATCCTCGACGGGATGCGACACGAGCTGCGCGAGTCGTCGGGCGGCAAGTGGGTGAGCGTGACGTCGGAGACGGTCTACACGACCAGCGATGAAGTGATCGCCGTGTACAAGAAGACCGCGAACGTCACGGGCGTGATCTCGCTGTAAGATCCCCGTCCCCGGAGGACATCGAATGAAGCTGGCTGCCTCGTCGACGACTGGCGCGCTCCTCGCGGCGCTCGCCCTGGCCGTGCCCGCGCGCGCGGGCGTGGTCGGCAACTATCTCTCGGACGTGAAGCTCGAAGGGTTCGCGCAGACCAAGGCGAAGTCGTTCGACGACTTCCAGGGCCGCGCCGTCCTCGTCGAATTCTTCGCGTTCTGGTGAGGCCCCTGCGGTGCGGCGGTGCCGCACCTCAACGAGCTGTCCGAGAAGTTCTCGGACAAAGGCCTCTCGATTCTCGGCGTCACGGGCGAAGGCAAGGGGCCCACGGAGAAGTGGATCGCCGACAAGGGCGCGCACTACCCGTACGCCTACGACAAGGGCGGCAAGTTCCAGCGCGCGATGGGCGTATCGGGCATCCCGCATTCGGTCCTGGTCGACGCGACGGGCAAGATCGTCTGGGAAGGCCATCCTGGCAGCCTGAAGGAATCGGACATCGAGGCTGCTCTCGGCGGCGCGTTCTCTCGTCCCATGTGGGAGTGGGCGAAGGAGACCAACGCCACGCGTGCCGCACTGCAGAAGAAGCAGTTTGCTGCGGCGATCACCGAAGCCGGCAAGCTTCAGGGCGACGACGCGTCGTTGAAGGAGACGATCCAGAAGCTCGTCGACGGCCGCGTCGCCGGCATGAAGTCCGCGAACGACGCGGGCGACTTCCTCACCGCGCAGGAGTCCGCGACGCGCATCAAGAAGGAGTGCGCCGGACTCGACGCCGAGAAGGAAGCCACCTCGGTGCTCGACGCGATCGCGAAGGATGCGAACGCAGTGACGGTGATCAAGGCGCAGCTACAGGTCCGCAAGCTGAAGGACGAGCCGATCAAGAACGCGAAGGACGCCCAGGAGCTCCTGAAGCAGGCGCAGCGCATCGCGAAGGCGCAGGCGGACAACGCCGCCGGCCGCGAGGCGCAGGCGTTCGCGGACGAGCTCGAGGGCAAGCTGAAGAAGAACTGAATCCGCGCGCGCGCGCCGGCGCGCCGCGATCACTTGGGCTTCGGCGCCGCGCCGAACTTCCATGCCTCGCCTGCCGGCGCCGGCTTCCACTCGCGCTTGTCGAGCGCGGCGGCCACCTGCGAGAGGTGGTGGTCGACGTGGTTCACGGCGAGGTCGGCCCAGTCGTACCCGCTCATCTTCCCCTTCTCGGGGTGCATGCACGCCGCGCCGAGCTTCTCTTCGCCGAGCGTCTTCACGTAGTGCACGAGCTGCGCGCGCGCGGCGAGGAAGAGGTCCTTCGAAATCGTGACCGGGCGCGACGCATAGTCGAGGCGCGCCGCCCACTGGTTCTCCTCGAACGGAAGCACGGTGCTGCCCGGCTCTGCGACCGCGCGGCAGAAGCGCCACAAGTTGATGAACTCGCAGTCCGCGAGGTGCGCGAGCACCTGCCGCGAAGTCCACTTGCCGGGCCCGTAGCGGCAGTCGGGGTCGCGCTCGACGCGCGCCGCGAGCGACGCGAACAGCTCCTTGTTCTTCTCGAGTCGGGAAACGAGGGTCGTCGGCTCCATCAGCGGTCTCCTGCGGAGGATCGTGCGGCTGCGATCGGACGCGTCGCGCCGGAGAATACCCGGACGCGCCGCATTCGCGCGATGCGCGCGCCGCGGACCGCCGCGCGTCGTTACTCCGCGCGAAGTCCGCTATAACCTCGGCTCCGCTACGGGAACTGAACGAAGATCAGAACGGATGCGCCTCCACCCCGCGATCCCGCTCCTCGTGTTGTCCGCATCTTCGGCCCTGGTCGCGTTCGCCCCGCCGGCGCCGCCCGCGCCACGGGCGGGGCCGGTCCCCGCGAAGGAGAAGGAGCGTCCGAACGCGATCTTCGAGGCGTCGCTCCTCGCGGGGCGCGACCTGCTCGCGAAGGGGCGCTTCGACGACGCGGCCATCTCGATCCAGCGCGCGCTCGAGCGCGACCCGAAGTCGCCGGACGCGTGGCAGCTCCGCGCGAAGTGGGCCGAGGGCGTCGGCGACCGAGACGAGCAGGTCTTCGCGTTGCACAAGCAGTTGTCGCTCCTCGTCGCGCAGAAGGCGCCGCGGAAGCAGACCGAGGAGCTGCGCACGGCGCTCGTCGCGCTCGACCCCGTCGCGAACGACGTGTTCAAGCTGCGCGAGGGGTTCATCGACCGGCTCGAGCCGGTCGCCCAGCAGTACGAGCAGGAGAAGCGGCCCCATTCCGCGATTCGGGTGCTGCAGGAGATCCTCGCGCTCGACCCGGAGAACGAGAAAGCGCAGGCCGCGATCGAGCGCATCTCCGCGTCGCCCGACCCGACGCTCGCCGCGACCGCGAAGCCGAAGGACCTGCTCGCGGACATCTCCGACGCGTGGATCCGCGAGCACGACGAGAAGCACCGCGAGTGGCCGCAGCGCGCCAAGATGGAGCGCGAGCACTACATCACGAC
>CAZOLL010000113.1:0-10274 GCA_964580365.1 uncultured Phycisphaeraceae bacterium | reverse complement strand
CTCGCCGCGATCGAGAGCGTCGCCGGCCGCGCGCAGCGCGTGGAGCAACGCCCGCGGCTCCGCGTTCGACGAGACCGGGATCACGTCGAGCAGCTTCAAGAACGGCTTCAGCCACTTGCGCTGGAACTGATCCTCGTCGACCACGAAGCGCACCGGGCGGTCGAGCACCGCGATGAGGAACAGTCCGTCGGCGAACGACACGTGGTTCGGCGCGAGCAGGACTCCGCCCTTCGCCGGCACGCGCGCGCGCCCGATCACGGTGAGCCGATAGAGCGTGTGCGTGCCGAGGAAGAGGACGAGTCGGAACAGCGCCTGCGGCAGGAGCCACACGGCCCACGCGGTGCCGGCGAGCGTGACCGCTGCGGCGGCGATCAGGATTCCGCGAGCGGACACCTCGAGCAGCGACAACGTGTATCCGAGCAGCGAGCCGACGAGCACACCGCCGAACGCGAGGACGTTGCCGAACGCGATCACCGCTCCGCGGTGCTCGGCCGGGGCGCGCCACTGCACGAGCGCGTCGATCGGCACGATCAGGAAGCCGCTCGCGACGCCGAGCAGGAACAAGAGCGCGAGCGTCCCGGAAAACCCGGGCGCGATCACACCGAGCGCGAGCGTGAGCGCGCCGAGCAGCATGGCGCCGAGCGGGATCAGGCCGAGCTCGACTTTGTGTCCGGAGACGCGACCCGCGAGCAGGCTGCCCGCGCCGATGCCGACACCGAAAGTGCCGAGCGGAATCCCGGTCATCCCTTCGGACAGAGCGAGATGGGTGCGCGACCAGACCAGGAGGTCCTGACCGAGCAGGCTGGCGACGGTCCAGAACCACGCACCGCCGACGAGGGAGAGCCACAGCGCGCGGTCCGCGCGGACCGTCGCGAACACCTCGCGCAACGACGGCGAACGCGGCGGCAGCGGCGCCGGCCGCGACGGCCGCGATGGCCGCGATGGCCGCGATGGGTGGACGCGCGAGATCGCGAACAGCCCGCAAGCGGCGACGAGCGCGAGCACGGCGGCGGCCTGCCACGGACGCGAGGTCCAATCCGCGACGAGCAGCGGCCCGAGCGCGCTGCCCGCGATGATCGCGGCGAACGTGAACGCCTCGAGCCCGCCGTTCGCGGCGGAGAGCCGCTCGTGCGGGACGACCTCCGGGAGGACGCCGTACTTCGCCGGGCTGAAGAACGCGGTGATCGCGCCGAGCAGACCGAGCACGACGAGCGCGGCGACCTGCGCTCCCCGGCCCGGCGTCGAGACCGAGAGCAGGACCGCGCCGGCGGCGACGAGCGCGAACTCGGCGGCCTTCGTCGCGAGCAGGACGCGACGCTTTGCGAAGCGATCGGCGAGCCGACCGGCCGCGAAAGAGAACGAGAACAAGGGCAAGGTGAAGACGACGAGCGCGATCATCGCGTCACGCTGCGCGGCGCCTTCGTCGACGACGCCTCCGGCCGTGGCGCGCCCGGCGAGCACGATCACGAGCATCTTCCACGCGTTGTCGACGAACGCGCCGCAGAACTGCGAGACCTTCAGGCCCAGCAGCGATTGCCGCTCGGCCTGAAGGTCTCGTTCCGACGATCCTTCGTCGGTCGATTCTCCGCTCACGGGGATCTCGCTCTCATCGAGCGCTCAATCCTGCCGCCTGAGATCCGCGTGAGGAGGACGAAACCGCGGCGCGCGCGCCCCCCGCGACTCTCACGGGAACCACATCGCGCCCGGGGCGCCGAGCTGGTTCGTGTTCGGGTCGAAGCCCTGCGTCACGACCACGAAGCCGGAGATCGAGTGCCAGATGTCCGCGCCGAACGTTCCGATGCCGAGCCCGTCGGTCGAGACCGGGATCACGAGGTTCGGGTGCAGCGGGTACGGGAAGAAGGCCGGGTACGTGAGGCCGTAGATCGGCAGGCTCGTCGGCTGCGCGCCCGGCGCGCCGGACGAGTAGCTCACGAGCAGGAAGATGATGCTGTTCGGCGTCGCGTTGCCCATGCTCCACTCGGCGTGCACCTCACCCGGGTAGACCACTTCGCCGTCGAAGACGTCCATCGAGAGCTCGGGCGGACGTGCGTCATACACGGCGAGCGCTTCGACGCCGGAGCCGGTGCCGAGGCCGAGGTCATTCGCGTTCGGCGTCGGGGATCCGAGCGCGAGCGCGTTGATGTTGACGAACGCGCCGCTGCCGCCGGCCGTCGTGAACAGGGCCGGCCCAGGGTCCGCGCCCGCGAAGATGAGGTCCGGCCACGTGCCGCCGTCCTGGCCCAGGAACGAGCCGCCGGCGGGGTCGATCGAAAGCGCGGTGAGGTCCTCGATGCGGCTCGTCGTGACGAGACCCGCGTTGACGACCATCGTGTCGAACGCCACTTCATCGAGCGCGACGACGGCGGAGCCGGCCGTGACCGCGGAGATCGTTCCGTTCGGGGCGTAGGTGAGCGCGCTGGCCGGGATCACGACGAGCGAGCCGTCGGTCGTGGGGTTGCCCTGGACCAGCTCGTCGTCCTCGAACGAGAGGAACACGTTCCCGAGCGAGTCCTGCGCGAACGCGTCGACGTCGATGTCGTCGACCGGGTTCGTCTGGCCGATCGCCGAGAGGATCTGCTGCTCCGACATCCAGATCTGCACGAAGTCGCCGGAGACCCATCCCGGCCGGACGCGGAACAGCGAGCCGTCGGCTGCGCCGCGCGGGCCTTGATCGAGGGTCGACGTCGAGCCGCCGAAGCTCTCCGAGGTGGAGAAGACGTACTCGTAGGGCGTGGCGGGCGTGAAGAGGATGAAAGGCGGCCGCGGGAAGCGCGGCAGCTCGACCGCATCGATGACGCCGAAGAACTCCTCGAAGTGATCGCCGTCGCCGTCCTCGTCGCCGAGGAGGCAGTTCCAGGTCGAAAGCGTCATGGTCTTCTCTGCCGACGAGCTGAGACCCGGCTGGTACTCGAGGAGGTCGGTCCCGTTCGCGGTGCCGAGCACGGTCCCGCTCGAGCCGGAGAGGGTGGTCGCGGTGCCGCGCGGAGTGATCACGACGGACGCGCTGCCGCCGATGACGATGCCGGCGCGAGCGCCGGCAGCGAAGAGTCCGAGGCAAAGGAAGGCGAGCCACGAGACGTGCTTCATGGGAATGCTCTGGTCCTTGTTGGGTGTGGGAATTCGATCCGTGGGCCGACGGCGGTATCGGAAAACGCGCGATCCAACTTCAGACCAAAGGTTGGAAGTCGACCGGATTTCGGAGATCCCGGACCTTGTCGCAGGCTGACCCGGCGCTCTGCCGGTGCTTCACCGTGCGCGGGTTGGGTGGCGGGGGGATCGAACCGCCATCGCGGGCCGGGGTACACGGCTCTGGTTTTGGTGCTGAATCGAGTCGGCGCCGACGTGGTGCGTCTGCAGGAGATCGAACTCGACGGTCATCTGCGTGCTCGGCCGCTCGCAGCGCGTCTCGGGCTTCCCGCTCGCGCCGTACGTCCCGGGCGCGTCGCTCTACGTGAACCCGGCCGACGCCTACGGGTTCTCCACGCTCTCCTCGGACTCGAACGGACGCAGCCTGCTCGGGCTGCCGCTCTTCCCGAGCCCGACGCTGATCGGCATGCCGTTTCGGTTCCAGTGGTTCGTGAGCGACGTCGCCGCACCGAACGGAGTGGGCGCGATGAGCGACGCGTACGACGTCACGGTCCACGCCTGACCGTCCCGGACGCGCGCGTCAGTTTCGCGGCGCGGCGGCCGGCTCCGCGAACTGGCGGATGCGCGCGATCACCGCGTGAATGATCTCGTCGGGCGTCGAGGCGCCCGCCGACACACCGACGCTCCCCGCGCCCGAGAACCATTCGGCGCGCAGGTCGCCGGGGCCGGTGACCTGGTGCGTACGTGGGTTCAACGACGTTCCGATGCTGGTCAGGCGCTTGGTGTTCGCGCTCGTGAACGAGCCGACGATGATCACGACGTCGTTGGACGTCGCCAGCTCGCGGATCTCCTCCTGGTTGCGTCGCGTCGGGAAGCAGATGGTGTTCATGAAGCGCAGGTCGACGCACTTCTTCGCCAAGACGGCGAGGACGGCGAGCACGTTCTCGATCATCTGCGTCGACTGCGAGACGAGGCCCGCGCGGCGCATGCGCGGCAGCGCCTCGGCTTCAGCCGGGCCGGACACGACGTGCACGTCCTTCACCTGGCTCGCGATCCCGACGACCTCGTCGTGGCCGTGGTCGCCGACGATGACGACCGAGCGGTCCTCGCCGGCGAGCTCCTTCACCTCTTCGTGGATCTTCGAGACGAGCGGGCACGTGCCGTCGAGCACCTCGAGTCCTTGCTCCCTCGCGGCATCCCACACGTCGGTCGCGGTGCCGTGCGCGCGGAACAGCAGAGGTGCGCCCTTCGCTTCGTCCAGCGACTTCACGACCCTTACGCCCGCGTCGGCGAGCTTCTTCACCACGACCTCGTTGTGCACGATGTCGCCGAGCATGTAGACGGTGCCGTGGCGACGCGCGCTCTCGAGCGCGAGCTCGACCGCGTCACGGACGCCGAAGCAGTACCCCGCGTGTTTCGCCAGTTCGATGCGCATGTCGCGTCAGACTGTAGCATCGCGGAATGCGCAGCCGCCCGCCCGAGCACGACCGTTGGCGCGACAAACACGACAAGACCGACGGTCCCGCTCGTCCGGAGCGACCGGCGCGACGGAAGAGCTTCGTCGTCGACCCGGAGCACAAGAACCAAAGTCCGTACCAGTACCTCTGCCGTTCGCTGGAAGGCGTGCCGCCCGCGATGGTGCGCCAGTTGTTCGTCTCGGGAGCAGTCACGATCGATGGGCGCAAGGACGCGCTGACGCGACCGCTCAAGGCCGGCACGGTGATCGAGGTCCGATTCTCCGACGAGCAGTTGAAGCGCGCGCGCCGCGGGCCGCCGCCCGCCCCGCTCCGCGTGCTCCACCAGGACGATCGCGTCCTCGTCCTGTCGAAGCCGGTCGGCGTCAGCGTCGTGCCCGAGCGGCGCGTGCGCACCACGATCCTCGACTTGCTGCCGCCCGAGCTCGTGCGCGGCAAGGACGGCACCAAAGCGCGGGTCGTTCACCGTATCGACAAGCACACGAGCGGCGCCCTGCTGGTGGCGCGCGACCTCGACGCCAAACGAAAGCTCGTGCAGGCGTTCCTCGAGCGCAAGGTGCACAAGGAATACCTGGCGCTGGTCCGCGGCACGCCGGACGCCGAGTCCGGCGAGATCGACTCGCCGATCGCGACCGACCGCAAACACGCGCTGAAGATGGTCGTCGACGAGCGCCGCGGCCGTCCGTCGCTCACGCGCTGGAAGATCGAGCAGCGCTTCTTCGGGTACACGCTCTTGCGCGTGTTCCCCGTCACCGGGCGCACGCACCAGATCCGCGTCCACCTCGCGCACGCGGGGTTCCCTCTGCTCGGCGACGAGCTCTACGGCGGCCGTCCCGAGGTGCTCCTCTCCGATCTGAAGCCCGGCTACCGCGGCAAGCGAGGCGAGGCCGAACGGCCGCTCCTCACGCACCAAGCGCTCCATTGCGCCGCGCTCGAGTTCGACTCGCCCGACGACGGCCGCCGCATCCGCGTCGAAGCCCCGCTCGAAGGCGAGTTCGCGATCCTGCTCAAGCACCTCGCGAAGTGGCGCGCGCTGCGTGGAGCACGCTGAACTCATCCCCGCGCCTTGATCGCCGCGCCGCGCTCGAATACGCTTCGCGCGCATGAAGCTCAACATTCGCAGTTCGAAGAAGAAGCGCGCGAAGATGACCGGGTTCCGCTACCGGAAGAAGACCAAGGGCGGCCGCAAGGTCCTTTCGCGCCGCCGCAAGCGCGGACGCACCGCCGCCTCGTCGGGCTGATCTGTCAGCCGGCCACGGCCGGCTCCGGCGCGCGCACCACCAGGATCGGGATCGGGCAACCGAGCAGGATCCGCTCCGTCACGTCGTCGAGCATCCAGCGGTCCCGCCCCTCGGCGCGATGCGCGCCGATCACGAGCAGGTCGTGGGCGTTCTCTTCGATCTCGGCGAGCAATTCCTCGAGCACGAACCCCTCGCGGATCGTGAGGTCACGGCGGTAGCCGTGGCGCGCGAGGATCTGGGAGATCTCGCCGAACGTCTCGCGGCGCTCCGCCTCGCGCTCGTCGCCGCCCGGCACGAACCGTCCGGGGTGTGGCAGCCCGCCCGAGATGTCGACCGCCGACTGCACGTGCAGAACGGTGACGTCCGCGTGCAGCGCACGCGCGACCTCGACCGCGGAGAGCGTCGTCGAAAGACTGTGCGGCCCGCCCGCGACCGCGACGAGGACGCGGCGAAAGCGGTCGGGTGGCCGGCGCGCGACGAGCACGCTCGACGACACCTGGCGCACGACGGTCGCGACGCGTGAGCCCTTGATCAGCCGCGCGATTGCGCGGCGGCCGGCCGGCGGCACGACCACCATCAGGAAGCGGTGCGCGGACGTTTCTTCGAACACCGCGCGCTCCGCGGGCCCCTTCCCCACCACCTTGCGCACTCGCGACGCCTTTCCCTTCAGCCGAGCCTCCGCGCGCTCGAGCAGCTGCGGGTCGGCTTGAACGTCCTCCGCAGTCGCGAGCAGAGCGACGTCCGTCGCGAGCGCCGGCAGGAGCGGTTCGGCCGCCTTCAGCGCCCACTCACCGCGCGAGGACGGATCGACGTAGACCAGGATCTCCATCGGGAGCGGACCTTTCGATCACAGGAACAACAGCACGAGCGGGACGACCAGCGTGAACGAGACGACGAGCGCCCGACGGAAGCCGGTGCGGATCGCCGCGCGCGCCACGCGGTCGAGCAGGCGCTCGTACGGACGACAGCACAGCACCACGATCGGCACCGCGACCGACGCGATGCTCACGATCACCGCCAACACCACGGCCGGCGCCTCGGGCGCGCGCACGAGCAGACTCACGAACAACGTGTCGATGAACGTCGAGATGTTCGCGCCCATGATGTACGGGAAGAGGTTCTCGCGCCGCACGTACCCCTTCGCGGTGAGCGGGACGAGGATCGTCAGCGACATCGACACCGACATCGTGATCAGCGTGATCACGAACCCGATCGCGAACATCACGCTCGGCCGGTAGAGCGTGCTGGTCGGCGTCGAGAACCGCTTCGACGCGTCGCTCATGTCGGGCAGCGCCTTGTCGAACGCATGAAACGCGCCGAGCAGGAGCGCGATGCCCGCGGCGAACGCGAGGAACGCGTTGTCGAGCTTCTTCAGCAGGAACACCGCTGGGCGCAAGAGCGGCTCGACGACCGAGCCGAACGCGTTCGACAGATCGGGAGTGAACCGCTCGAGCCACGCCGGGTCCGAGAGCAGATGCAGTCCGATGAACAGGCCCGGCACGCAGATCGTCGTCGAAGTGAGCAGGCTCGCGACGCCGACGTAGACGCTCTTGCCGGGAGTCTTCGCCTTCCAGTCGTGCAGGAAGCCGACGAGCAGCACCACGAAGCTCGCGCCGAGCCGCGAGCCCATGATCATCCCAAACGTCTCGAACCGGTCGCCGAGGCCCTGCTCGAGGAACGACAGCGCGAGCGCGGCCGCGGGCGAGCCGCTCATGAATGCCGCGGCGCCGATCCACCCGAGCCCGACCCACGCGGTCACGCCCTCGACGTGCGCGCGCGTGACGATCGGGCGCATGAACCCGGCGCCCGCGCCGAGCGCCTTGATCGCGACCAGGATCAAGTAGATCCCGGCGATGACCCACGCGGCGCGAGAGAGGATGACGAACGCGCGCCGCATCTCAGGGAGTACTCTTCTCGACCGGACGGCCGCCGCGGTCGACGGGGCGCCCGGGGTGCGCCGCGCGCTCCCACGCCTTCGCGTACTTCAGGAACACGTAGAACGCACCCATCCACGCGAGGACGAAGCCGCGCAGGCCGTCGCGGAATCCGGCGCGCAGGACGTACATCCGGAAGAAGCGCGCTGGCGGCCGCAGCACGAGGCGCAGGACGGAGAACTTCTCTCCGAGCTCGCCGCGCCGGTCCGCGATGATCGACGCGTAGGCGTTGATCTTCTCGACGTGGTGCGTGAGGTCGCGGAAGTTGTAGTGCACGAGCTCGCCGGCGAGGCGCTCGGTCGCGCCGCTCACCTCGACATGGTCGTGCGGGTCGATGCCCGCCCACCTCCCACGGCGGCGGTCGAACAGGCGCAGCCGCCACTCCGGCCACCAGCCGCCATGATCGATCGGGCGGCCGAGATACACGACGTGGCGCGCAACTTCGAAGCCGGCGGGGCCGGTGCTCGCCGTCGCGGCCGCGGATCCGAAGCGCAGGCGGATCGCCGCCGCGAGCGCCGGGTCGACGCGTTCATCGGCGTCGATGCAGAACACCCAGTCGTGCTTCGCCTGGTCGACGGCGAACTGCTTCTGCGGCACGTGGCCCGCGAAGTCGCGCTCGATCACTCGGGCGCCCAGCCCCCGCGCGATCTCCTGCGTGCCGTCGGTGGAGCGCGAGTCGACGACGACGACGTCGTCCGCGAAGTCGAGCGTGCGGAGGCAGTCGGCCACGTTTCGTGCCTCGTTGCGCGTGATGACGCACGCCGAGATCGGGAGCCGCGGCGCAGCGGTCATCGCGCCTCCGCCGGCGCGCGGCCGGAGAGCCACGCGTCGCGCAGCATCCGGGCGCGCGGCGACGCGGCGGGATCCTCCGCGAGCAGGACGACGTGCGACGACGGCGCACCGACCTCGACGTCGATCTCGACCAGCCGCTCGTCGCGGAACACCGTGAACCGCACGGCCCCCGGAGCGCGCTCGGCGAGGCGTCGCGCGAGATCGCCCGTCTTCACGCGGAATCCGTCGAGCGCGACCAGCTCGTCCTTCGGCGACAGTCCGGCGCGATCGGCCGGCGAGCCGCGCTCGACGACGTCGATCACGGGGCGCGTGCCATTCGCGTCGATGCGCACGCCGAGCAGGTCGCGCGCGAACGGCGCGGGCTTCCGCGCCCCGCGCGTCGCGACGACCCCGAACTCGGCGAGCGGAGCCGTGAAGTCCTGCTCTTCCGTCGCGCGGTACAGGCGCGCGAACACCGCGGACAGATCGGTTCCCGCGAGCCGGCTCGCGATCGACTCGACATCGGCCGCGGTGTACCCGCGCTTCCCGTCGCCGAACTCGCGGTCGAGCGCCGCGAGCAGGTCGTCGACGCCGTGCCGGCCGTCGCTTCGCGCGCGCAGCTCGAGGTCGAGCGCGAACGCGGCGAGCGCGCCCTGCTGGTAGTAGTTCACTCCCGCGTTCGGCGTGTCCTCGTCCTGCCGGTAGTGCTTGATCCACGCGAGCAGCGACGCCTCCTCGAGCGTCTGCACGCGGCGCGCGGGCGTCTCGTGGTAGCGCGTGATCTCGTCGGCGAGCCGCTTCAGGTAGCGCTCGCGCGGGATCAACCCGGCGCGCAGCGGGATCAGCTCGTCCAGGTACGCGGTCACGCCTTCCACCAGCCACAGGAGCCGCGTGTAGGTCTCCTTGCGCAGGTCGTACGGGTGGAAATCGGCGGGTCTGAAGCGCTTCACGTTCCACGCGTGCAGGTGCTCGTGAGCGACCAGCGTGTGGAAATCGAGCAGCGCGCTCTCCTCGCGGAACTCGAAACGCGGGTGCTGCAGCACCGAGCTGTCGACGTGCTCGAGGCCGCCGCGCCCTTCCGGCGCGACGACCGTGAGGAACACGTACCGCGAGTACGGCAGACGTCCGAACGTGCGCGCGTTCACCGCGACCATGCGGCGCGACGCCTCGGCGAGCGAGCGGCCGTCGTAGTTGCCGTCGCCGAGGAACACGAGCGCGTGCGGGACGCCGTCGACCTGGAACGGGAACTCGCGCAGGCGCCCGACGAGGATCGGGGCGTCGACGAGGCGAGCGTAGTCCGCCGCATGGAGCGAGCCGTCCGGCGCGCGGTCGAGCGCGGTCGCGGCGGTCCAGTCGGCCGGCAAGCGGAGATCGACCACGTGCTCGTCGTGGGTCGCGCCGTCGACGGCGAGGAACATCGACGCGCCGTTCAACAGGCCGCCGTTCGCGTCGACGTACGACGTGCGAACGCTGCGCTCGAACGCGTACACGCGGTACTCGATCGTGACCGGCGCCCCCGCTTCCGCGGCGACGCCGAACGTGTCCTTGTCGATGCGCGTGACCTCGAGCTTCTTGCCGTCGCGCATACGCGCCGTGACGTCGCGCAGGTTGCGCGCGAACTCGCGGATCAAGTAACTGCCGGGCGTCCACGCCGGGAGCCACAGCTTCAGCGCGCGCGGCGCGGATTCGATCTCGAGCCGGACCTCGAAATGGTGCGACTCGGGGCGCACCGACGTCACGTGGTAGCGGATCATGCGCGCGCGTCC
>CAZOLL010000112.1:0-10342 GCA_964580365.1 uncultured Phycisphaeraceae bacterium | reverse complement strand
GGTGGCGAGCGGGTCGTCGATCTGGTTCTCGTCCTCTTCGATCGGCTTCGCTTCGACCGGCGGCGGAGGCTCGAGCTTGATCGGGTCGACGGTCTGCTCCTGCACGACCATCGTGATCGTCTTCTCTTCCTTCTTGACCGGCACCTGCGGCACGTAGAACAGCCAGAGGAGCAGCGCGATCAGCGCGTGGAAGGCGATCGACAGCACGAGGAACGGGGCGTTCTTGATGTAGTCCCGCACCGCCTGCTCGAACGTCTGCGGTTCGAGGTGCATGTGCTCGTGCGCGGGATCGACGCCACCGTGCTCGGGATTCGTCTGGCTCACTCGCGAACTCCTTCTTGAACCGCTTGAACGGGCGAGGCCGTGGGGGGCCGCGCGTGCGATCAGCTCTGGGACGGCCCGGGGAACGGACGGCGAACGGAGGGAACCCGACGCGGTTCACCGACAGTTCGCGGACAGCCCCGGAACGGGGCGATTCTATGAGCCGCGGTGGGGGTCGGCAACGCTCGGCGGCGCGACTTCCGGCGCCGGATTCTCCGCGTTCTTGGCCGGCGGGATCAGGTCCTTCGGCCAGATCTCGGCGCCCTTGAGCAGCTCGGCGCCGAGGACCCAGCGCGCCTGGTCGCGGCGCGCGGACAGGAGCGCGCGCTCGATCCCCTCCTGGACGTCCGCGAACTCGCGCTGGCGTCCGAGCCGCTCCTCGACCTTCACCACGCAGAGGAACGCGCGGCTGGTCTCGAGCACCGGGCTCGGGACCGCCGTCGGCGTGGCGGCGAGGAACTGCAGAATCTCCGGCCGCAGGCCGGAGCGCTCGCTCTGCGTGATCTCCTGCTCGACGTAGAGGTCCTTCTCGTCGGGGAAGAGCGCGGCCGCGGCGTCCTTCAGCGAACCGTGGTGCTGCTCGATCGCCGCCGCGCGGAGGCGCAAAAGTTTTTCGCGCGCGGAAGTCTCGTCCGCTTCGCTCTTGCCCTTGCCGAGCTGCACCCGGCCGAACACGCGCCGGTCGACGGTGCGGAACTCGTCCTTGTGGTCGCGGAAGACGTCCTGCACTTCCTTCGGCGTCACCTGCAGCATCCGCGCGAGGTCGGGGCGGACGTGCTCGGAGCCGACGACGAGGCCCGTGCACTCGTCGACGTAGCGGTCCGCGAGCAGCGCGCGGCGGATCTCCTGGCGGTCCTGCTCCGGCGTGCGGTCCTTCTCCGCGAGCTTCGCCTTGTACTCCTCCCAGCCGCCGGCCTGCGCGACGCGCTCGCGCATCACCGACGTGAGCTTCTCGTCGTCGATCGAGATGCCGGCCGCGCGCGCCTTCTGGTCGAGCAGGCGCTGGTAGACGAGCTGCTGCACGACCTTGGTCCGATCGAACAGGGGCGACACGGAATCGAGCGCGTCGAGGACCTCGCTCTCGAGGATCGCCTCGCCGTTCACGGTCGCGACGACCGACTCGATCTCGCCGCCGCGGGCGGGGGCCTGCGGGAGCGCGATCGAGAGGGCGAGGAGCGCGGAGATCACGCCGCGATTCTAGGCCGGAAGATGGGGATCAGGTGAGGAGGCGCTCGACGAGGAAGCGGAGCACGCGGTCCGGGGTCCGCGCGTCCTTCGCGAGCCGGACGTGGACGATCGACTCCGACAGCTCGACGGCCTCGCCCGGCTTGAACGGCGACGAACGCCGGAAGCGCTTGATGTCGGTCACCTCGATCAGGCAGTGGTCGTCGCCGGGGTAGAGCAGTCGGCGGATCGACAGCTCGCGGCAGCGCTGCTTCAGCTCGAACACGCGCAACAGTCGCTCGGCCGCGGCCGGCGGTCTTCCGAACCGATCGCGGATCTCCTGGCGCAGCTCGCCGACCTGCGCGCGGTCGGCGGCGCCGAGGCGGCGGAGCAGCTCCATTCGTTGCCCCGCGTCGGGCACGTATTCGGTCGGGAGGAAGGCGATCACGCCGATGTCGACGTCGGTGTCCACCGGCTCGGCCGGCGGCCGCTCGCCCTTCGCCTGCGCGACGGCGCGGCGCAGAAGCTGCACGAAGAGGTCGTACCCGACCGCCGCGATGTGCCCGTGCTGCTCGGCGCCGAGCAGGTTGCCGGCGCCGCGGATCTCGAGGTCCTTGATCGAGATGTCGTACCCCGCGCCGAGGTGCGACAGCTCCTCGATCGCCTTCAAGCGCTTCTCCGCGTCGCGCGGAAGCGGCGCGTCCGACAGCAGGAGGTGACAGTGCGCCTGCACCTCGGAACGCCCGACGCGGCCGCGGAGCTGGTGCAGGTCCGCGAGCCCGAACATCTCGGGGTGATCGATCAGCATCGTGTTCGCGCGCGGCAGGTCGAGGCCGGACTCGACGATGTTCGTCGAGACGAGCACGTCGGCCTCGCCGTCCTTGAACGCGCGCACCGCGGACTCGAGCGCGCCCTCCGACATCTGGCCGTGCGCGACGACGACGCGCGCGTTCGGCGCGAGCGCGGCGACGTGGTTCGCCATGCGATCGATCGTCGCGACGCGGTTGTGCACGAAGAACACCTGGCCGCCGCGCAACAGCTCGGCGCGGATCGCGCGCTGGATCACGTCTTCGCCGAAGCGGGCGATCTCCGTCTTCACCGGGCGGCGGCCCGACGGCGGGACGTTCAGCGCCGAGATGTCGCGGATGCCGACCAGCGCCATGTGCAGCGTGCGCGGGATCGGCGTCGCCGTCAGCGTCAGCACGTCGACGTTCGCACGCAGCGCTTTCAGCGCCTCCTTCGCCTTCACGCCGAAGCGCTGCTCCTCGTCGACGACGACCAGGCCGAGGTCCTTGAAGCCGACGTCCTTCGAGACCAGCCGATGCGTGCCGATCACGACGTCGATGGTCCCGTTCTTCAACCCCTCGACCGTCTCTTTCTGCGCGTCTTTGCCGCGGAAGCGCGAGAGCACCGCGACCTTCACGGGGTAGCTCGCGAAGCGCCCTTCGAACGTGCGGCCGTGCTGCTCCGCGAGCAGAGTCGTCGGCACGAGAACCGCCACCTGGCGGCCGCCGCACACGACGCGGAACGCTGCGCGCACCGCGAGCTCCGTCTTGCCGAAGCCGACGTCGCCGCACACGAGGCGGTCCATCGGCCGGCGGCTCGACAGGCTCTCGTGGATCTCGACGATCGCGCGCGCCTGGTCCGGCGTGTCGGTGAACGGGAACGACGCCTCGAACTCGGCGATGAGCGCGTCGTCCTTCGGGTGCGGCGCGCCGGGTCGCGTCTCGCGCGCGGCCTGCACCTCGAGGAGGTCGAGCGCAATCGCTTCGAGCGCCTTCTTCACCTTCGCCTTCTTGCCCGCCCACGAAGTGCCGCCGATCTTGTCGAGCTTCGGCGCGGCGCCGCCGGCGCCGACGTAGCGGTCGATCAACTCGATCTTCGCGGCCTGCAGGTAGAAGACCGTGCCGCCCGCGAACTCGAGGACGAGGAAGTCCTCCTCGCCCTGCTCGCGCTTCATGCGCAGCATCCCGTTGAAGCGCGCGACGCCGTGCGTGCGGTGCACCACGTAGTCGCCTTCCGACAGCTCGAGCAGATTGGTGACGGCCTTGACGGGGATCGCCGGCTTGCGGACGCGCGGCCGCACGACGTGCGGGCGGCCGAGCAGTTCGACGTGGTTCAGCCACGCGTGATCGCGCGCGGGGAGCTGGAACCCCTGGCGGATGCGGCCGCGCTCGAGCGACAGGTCCGCGTCGAGCAGCGCGCGGTCGCGCAGGAGCTTGCCGATGCGCTTCAGGTCGGAGTCGGTCTCGCAGTAGACGGTCAGCTTGCGGCAGCGGCGGCGCAGGTGGGCGACCGAGTGCGCGAGCCCTTCGACGCCGCCGCCGGTCCCCGCCACCGAGAGCGCTTCGACCGCGACGCGCGCCGCTGCCGACTCGCCTTCGCCCGCTCCGGCGAGGACGAGGCCGTTCGTCTCGACGAGGAACTTCTTCGCGCGATCGAGAAAGCCCTTCGGCGTCGGGTTCGCGAACGCATGCTCGGCCAGCCGATCGTTCGCGCGCGCGGGCTCGAGGAAGACGACGACGCTGCGCTCGGGCCGGTGCTCGTCGACGAAGCTCGGCTTCGCCGACTTCTTCGCGAGCTCTTCGGGCCGCACCAGCGGGATCGTCACGGAGTCGCGCGCGCCGACGCTCTTCTGGCTCTCCGGGTCGAACGCACGGATCGACTCGATCTTCTCGTCGAACAGCTCGATGCGGACCGGGCGGCTCTCGCCGAGCGGATAGAGGTCGACGATGTCGCCGCGGATCGAGATCTCCGCGGGCGCCGCGACCATCGGAACGTGGAGGAACCCAGCGTCCGTCGCGATCCTCCGCAGCTCCGCGAGCGGCAACTGGTCGCCGGTTTTGAACGTCGCCGCGCGCTTCTCGACCTCGTCCTTCGCGAGCAGCGGCTCGACGAGGACGACCGCGGGCACGAGCGCGATCGCTCCCGGCCGCAGGTCGGTCAGCTCCTTCAGCAGCGCGAGGCGCTCCGACAGGTCCGCGCGCGCTTCCGGCTCCTCGCTCGCGTCGAGGTCGGTCGGGCGGAACAGGAGCGTGCGCGCCTCGGGCGCGAGCGTCTTCAGGTCGTCCTCGAGGCTCTCGGCTTCGAGCAGGTCCTTCACGACGACGAACAACGGAGCGGCGCGCGCGAGCTCACCGAGCAGGAGCGCGTGCGACGAGCCGTAGAGGCCGGCGACCACGGCGCGGCCGGCGCGCGCGGAGTCCAGGAGCTCCACGCCCTCGTCAATCATCGCCGGCTGCATCGGCCCTGTCGGCGCCATCCGCGCGATCGGCGTCCTTGGCGCATCCGTCGGCCTTCGCGTCCGATTCGCCGTCGACCTCGCCCTTCAGCTCCTTCAGCGCGAGGCGCGCCGCGCGCTGCTCGGCCTGCTTCTTCGTCGAGCCGCGGCCCTGCGGAAACTTCCGCTCGCCGACGATCGCGACGATCGCGAACTCCTTCTTGTGGTCGGGGCCGACCGCTTCGAGCATCTGATACCGCGGAGTCAGGTTCAGCTGCCGCTGCGCCGCGTGCTGCAGCTCCGCCTTCCAGTTGCGCGCGTCGCGCCGTGCGGCCGCGGTGCGGATCGGCCGGTCGATCCACTCGAGCACGCGCGCGCGCGCCGCTTCGAACCCGGCGTCGAGGTAGATCGCGCCGACCAAGGCCTCGAGGCAGTTCGCGAGCAACGACGGCGGCAGCGCGCGGCGCGACAACAGTCCCTTGCCGACGCGCAGGTACCCCTGCAGGTCGAGCGCGCGGCCGAGCTTCGCGAGACCGGCGCGCGAGACGACGACCGACTTGATGCGCGTCAACTCGCCTTCCTGCAGGTCGGGGAAGTTGAGGAACAGGTGCTCCGCGACCGCGAGGCCGATCACCGAGTCGCCGAGGTACTCGAGCCGCTCGTTCGACGGCGTCCACGCATCCTTGAGCGAAGAGTGCGTGAGCGCCAGCTCGAGCAGCGAGCGGTCCTGGAATTCGTGCCCGATCGCGGCCTCGCAGCGCGCGAGCTTCGCCTTCCGTTCGAGCGCGAGCGCCTTCTCGTCGGTCACGGCGTCGACGCTCCTCCGGCCGCTCGCGTGACCCGCCGGTGCTCCTGCTCCGCGAAGCGGTCCGTCATCCCCGCGACGTAGTCGCACACCGTGCGGTGCAGCCCGTCGTTCACGCCGCGGCGCCGCGCGTCGGCGGGCAGGAGAGACGGGTTCGCGAGGTAGGCGTCGAACAGCTCCGACAGGACGCGCTTCGCCGCGTCCATCGAGCGCACGACGTGCTCGTGGCGGTAGAAGTGCGTGAAGAGGTGGTCCTCGAGCGCTTCCAGCCTCGGCGCGAGCGCGTCGGAGAAGCCGATCAATCCCGGGACGCTCCGAGCGGCGTCGGACGAGTCGGGCGCTGCGGCCTCGAGCCGGCGGGCCGACGTCTCGACCAGGTCGAGGATCATCCGCTTCACCAGCAGGTTCACCGTCATTAAGCGAAGGTCGCGCTCGGTGGCCGCGGGGTGACGGCGCTTCGCGTCGGCGAGGCACTCGCCGACGATCGGCACCGCGGCCGCGAGCGGCTCGAGCTCGAGCAGGCCGCTCGTCAGACCGTCGTCGAGATCGTGGTGGTCGTAGGCCGCCGAATCGCAGAGGTCGACGAGCACGGTCTCGAGCGCGGGCGGCCGCATCGGCACGAACTCGGCGGTGCCCGCGTCCGGCTTTCCCGCGCCGGCCGGGCCGTGCTTGAGGATGCCTTCGCGCAGTTCGTAGGTGAGGTTGAGCCCCGGAAAGTCGGGGTAGCGCCGCTCGAGCTGGTCGACGATGCGCAGCGCCTGCAGGTTGTGCTCGAAACCACCGTGATCGACGAGCTTCGCGTGCAGCGCTTCGCCGCCCTGGTGGCCGAACGGCGGGTGGCCGAGGTCGTGCGTGAGCGCGAGCGCCTCGACGAACGTCTCGTTCAGGCCGAGAGCGGCGGCGACCGAACGGGCAATCTGCGCGACCTCGAGCGTGTGCGTGAGCCGCGTGCGGAAGTGATCGCCTTCGTGGAAGACGAACACCTGCGTCTTGTACTCGAGTCGGCGGAACGCCGCGCAGTGCACGATGCGGTCGCGGTCGCGCTGCCAGCACGTGCGCAGCGCGTCCTCCGGCTCCGGATGACGGCGACCGCGCGAGTCGCCCGCGAACAGTGCGAATCGCGCGAGCACGCGCCGTTCGCGGACCTCGAGCAGCTCGCGGGTGAGGAAGGTCATGGCGCCGAAGGACGAGCGTAGGCGCCGCGCGTCAGCGGTACAGCATCCAGTAGACGACGACGCCCGTGACGCTGACGTAGAGCCAGCTCGGCAGCGTGAACTTCGCGAGCGCGCGGTGGCGGTCGATGCGGTCGCGCAGACCCGCGATGAGCGTCATCAGGATGAGTGGCACGTTGACGATCGCGAGGATCGTGTGCGTGAGGAGGATTGCGAGATACAGCGTCCGATACCCCTTGTCCTCGGGGTAGTAGGTCACGCCCGCGAGCATCTTGTGAGCGACGTACGAGACGAGGAACACCGCCGAGATGCAGGTCGCCGCGATCATGCAGCGCTTGTGTGCGTCGATGCGCCCGTTCTTCACGAACGAAAAGCCTGCGACGAGGAGCACAGCGGACGTCGCGTTCAGGATCGCGTTGAGACCCGGAAGGTCGTGGACGTCGAGCACGCGTCGCGCGCCGGTGTCAGTCGAGGACGACGAACGCCGCGAGGAGAAGCGGCAGGTGGGGGAGCGAGGCGAGGAACGTCGCGCGCGCGGCCGCGTCGGTCTTCGCGCGCGCGAAGCGCACGACGAACACGCCCCACGCGACGTTGAGCGCCAGCGCGACCGCGAGGTACACCACGCCGCGGTGGCCGAGCACGAACGGAAGCGCGGCGACCGCCGTCAAGAACGCCATGTAGAGGATGCTCTGCCGCGCGGTGCGCGAACCGTCGGGGTCGACGACCGCGAGCATGGGGAACCCGCCGCGCGCGTAGTCGGCGCGGTAGAGCCACGCGATCGCGAAGAAGTGCGGCATCTGCCACAAGAGGAGGAAGAGGAACAGCCACAAGGCGTCGGCGGTGATCGCGCCGCAGGCGGCCGTCACGCCGATCACGGGCGGGATCGCGCCGGGCACCGCGCCCACGAGCGTGCAGAGAGGCGTGCGACGCTTGAGCGGCGTGTAGGCGAGCGTGTACGTGAGCACCGTGCCGAGTGCGAGCGCGGCAGTGAGGGCGTTCACCGCGAAGTTGAGGAGGAGCGTGCCGCCGATCGCGCACGCCGCCCCGAACGCGAACGCCGCGCGCGGCGTCATGCGTCCGGCCGGAAGCGGCCGGTTCTTCGTGCGGAGCATCTTCGCGTCGAGGTCGCGTTCGGCGAGCTGGTTCAGCGCGTTGGCGCCGCACGCGGCGAGCGCGGTGCCGATTCCCGTGGCGGCGAAGTGGACGAAGTCGAAGCGTCCGGGCGCGGCGACGGCATAGCCCAGCCCGGTCGTCACCAGGGCGAGCGCGCTGATTCGGACCTTCGCGAGCTCGGCGAGGTCGGACGCGAGGCCGTGGGACGGCCGCGCGAGCGAGCTTTCCGAACTGTCATGGGCATCGGCTTGCGCGCGCACGGCCTCTCCGGATCCTTGGAGAATCCGGTGATGCTACGGCCGTGCGGAGGCTCGGTCAATCGGACGATGTCGGCGCCGGAGCGGCCGGCGCTTCGGCGTCGCGCGCAAGCCGTTCGCAGAACTCGAGCACGCGCGTGAGCTCTTCGGAGACCTTTCCGTGCGCACTCTTCGCGAGGTCGAGCTGGCCGTCGCGGGCAGCGCCCTCGAGCTTGCGAGCCGTGCCGGCGAGTTCGTGCGCGCCGAGCGACAACGCGGTGCCGACCAGGCGGTGGGCGAGCACTTGGATCTCCGCGAGATTGCCGCTCTCGAGGCGCGCCTCGACGTCCGCGAGCAACGAGCGCGTGCTGGCCGCGAAGTCGCGCAGCGCCTCGCGGAGAAAACCGCGGTCCGCGTCGGCGCCGAGCTCCTCGAGCCGCTCGCGCACGCCGGCCACCGACCCTTCGTCCGCGTCGCGCGTCGGGTTCGAGTAGCACGCGAGCACGCGTTCCAGCTCGACGACGTCGATCGGCTTCGCGAGGAAATCGTTCATGCCCGCGGCGAGGCAGCGCGCGCGGTCCGCTTCGAGCGCCTGCGCCGTGAGCGCGACGATCGGCACGCGTGCGCGCGCCTCTTTCCCGGCGCGGATCGTCCGCGTGGCGTCGATGCCGTCCATCACCGGCATCGCCACGTCCATCAGCACGAGGTCGTATCGCCCTCGCTCGAGCGCGTTCAGCGCGTCGCGTCCGTTTTCCGCGCTGGTCACGTGGTGGCCGCGGCGCTTCAAGAGGGCGGTGGCGACGCGGCGGTTGGTCGGGTTGTCCTCGACGAGCAGGATCTCGAGCGACCGGTGCGGCGCCGCTCCCGCGGCGGACCTCGCCGCCGAAGCGGCCTTCGAGCCGCGCCGGGCGGAGTGCATCGCGGCGGCGGCCTTCGGGTCGATCACGCCGACGAACAGACGCTCGAGCTGAGCGATCGCGGCCTGGACCAGGCCGAGCGACGCGCGCTGCTCCGGGGTGCACGCGCCGGCGAGGAGCATCTCGAGCACGCCCGTGATCGCGCGCACCGACTGATTGCCTTGCTCCGCGAAGCGGCGCATCGCGTCGGTCTTCTGGCGCAGCGCGTCGAACAGCGCGTCGCGCACGCAGTCGAGCTCGCGGTGCGTCGCGCGCAGGACGGCGACGTCGCGCGAGAGCGCGAACGCGTGGGGCGTGTCGATCCAGACCACCATCACGCCCGCGCGCGGCGTCGCGTCGGAAGCGCTGCTCGCGGAGGAGTGGCGCACGACGCGAACTTCGGCGGCGGCCGAGCTCGCGATTCCGTCCGGTCCGCCGCTCCCCGGCACGAAGCGCGGGACGACGCCGAGCGACACGTGCGAGCCCGGGCCCGTCGGCGCCGCCGTGAGCTTTTCGATCTCCGCGCGCAGGCGCGGAGTGCCGAGAGCGGGCAGGACGTCGAACAGCGAGCGCCCGACGCAGCTCTCCGCGCTCGGGCCGAGTTCGGCGAGCGCGCGGCGATTCGCAAACGTGACCTCGAACCGGTCGGTCGCGACGAGCGCGCCGAACGGAAGGAGATCGAGGTCGGATTCAGAGGTGCTCATCGCGAACCGGTCCCCAGGTGTGCGGGCATCGAGACCCCGCCGGTGTCCGATGATCGACACGACGCGGGGTCCGTCGTGAGCGATTCCGGACGAAACCCGGCACCGTTCGCGTCCGCTCGCGGGCCGTCCGCCGATCTCGGATCCGCCTGCAGTCCGCGACGACACGCACGGCGAGAGTCGCGCGTTTCGACGCGCGAGCGGTAAGTTCGAGCGCACGAGTCGTGCAGGAGGAGGCGGCGTGGGTTCGAGCGGAGCGGACTTCGTTCTCGGCGACGCGGCGCGTGCAGAGCGCGTCGAGTCGGTTCGCGGCGGCACGATCTCGTTCGCGACGCGGCGCGGCCTGCCGCCGGCGACCCGCGTCCTCTTGGACGGACTTCCGAAAGCCGTGCCGCCGGGCGCGCGCGTGCTCGTCGGCCTCGCGTCGCTTCCCGCGTGCGCGCTCGCCGGCACGCGGTTGTGGCCGGAAGCGGAGATCGTGCAGTTCGAGCTCGACGCGTGGGCGGCGGACCGTGCGCGCCGGATGCTCGAAGCGAACGGCGCCGCGAGCGTCGCCGTTGCGTGCGCGGCCGACCTTCCCGGCATCGCGTGGCCGGGCGGCGGCGCTGACGCGACGTTTTCGGGCGCGCCGTTTTCGGTCGTCGCGCTGCCGTTCCCGCGCGGCGGCGACGCGTTGTTCGCGCGCGAGATCGTCGAGGAGGCGCGGCTCGCGAC
>CAZOLL010000111.1:0-10390 GCA_964580365.1 uncultured Phycisphaeraceae bacterium | reverse complement strand
CTTGCCCTGCTTCTTCAGCTCCTTCTCGACGACGATCTGCGTCGCGATGCCGGCGTGATCGGTGCCCGGCAGCCACAGCGCGGCCTTGCCGCGCTTCCTCTCGAACCGAGTGAAGACGTCCTGGATCGTGTTGTTCAGACCGTGCCCCATGTGGAGCGCGCCGGTCACGTTCGGCGGCGGGATCACGATCGTGAACGGGGTCTTCGCGCGGTCGACGTCGGCGCGGAACGCATTGCGCGATTCCCACAACGCGTAGATCCGGCCCTCGACCTGCGCGGGCTCGTAGCGCGATTGCATCTCCGTCGTGCGTTCCGGCGTCTCTGTCATTCGATCCTCGTGGCGAAGCGCGGGATCTTAGCGGGGGCGCGAGGGACTGGAGGGGGGCGACGTCGCGGCGCGCTCAGCCCGCTGTGCCGCCCGCCCGTCCGGGCACGAGCTCCTCCGACACGGTGGCCGCGACCCACACTGCGCAGGCCGGGAAGAAGTGGAGGATCAGACGCCGGCTCGAGTACCGGAGGAACCAGTCGAGGTCGAACGGCTGGCCGAGCAGCACGACGACGATGCACAGCGCGCCGGCCGAGATCGCGAGCGTCGGCACGAGACGCTCGCGGAACGACGCCTTCGGAAAGACGAACATCAGCACGGCGAACAGGAGCGGCAGCAATTGCGTGTCGGTCGGCTGCAGCACGAGGGAATCGGCGCCCCAACGCAGCAGGACGGGCATCCGGTTCGGGAGCTCCTCGACGAGACGCACGATCAGCGAGCGTCCGTCGCTGCCGCTCAGCACCTCGTAGTCCGCGTGGTGCCACGCGTTGAACGAGAAGTGCGCGACGAGAACGGCGCCCGGAAGGAGCAAGACGAGGGAGGCGTATCGAGGCAGCGCGCGCCGCAGCGGCCCGTTCGCCGCACAGTCGACCGCGACCGCCACGACGATGAGGCACGAATCCAGCAACCCTTCCGGCTTGCTCCAGAGCAGGAACGCGAGCGCCGATGCGAACAGCCAAAGGTGCGCCCGCTCGTGCGTCGTCCGAAAGCGGCGCCACGCATCGAGTGAGGCGAGCATCCCGAATGCGACCATCGGGTCGGCCCACGCCTCGTGCGGCGCCATCGCCATCAACCCCGACGTCGCGACCAGGAACATCACTGCGATCGCGACCCACGGTCGAGCGACGTCGCGCAGGGCGCTCGCGACGAGCAGCAGCACCGCGGGCACGAACATCTGGATCATGACGCGATTCACGACGTGCGTGACCTCTCCGGACGTCGCGTACACGAAGAGATGCAGCAGCGGATTCAGCAGCGGATAGGCGGGTTGGGCGATCTTTTCGCGAAGCTGCAATCGCTCCGCGAGCGCCGCACCGAACCCGCCGGAGCGGAAGATCGCCTGCGCGCGGTTGCTCCAGTTCCACGCTTCGTCTCCGCCGGTGATCGGCACGGCGTCGACGCGGAGGATTCGATCGAAGGCGAGCGCGAGCCCGATGCCGAGCGCGATCCAGAACGCAGCGGACTCGACCCACGTCCAGGGTGCGGCCGCTTGCGTTGCGTCGACGTTTCCGCGCCTGCGCCTCGTCACCCAGACGACGCATCCCGCGCCGAACACGATCCACGAGAGCGACGCGATGGGCGCGCCGCACGCGAGCGCGACGAAGAGGATCACACCGGTCGCGAGCGTGCCGACCAGCCACGCCCAGGCGAGAGCGCCGAGCACGTCGCTCCCCCAGGCCTTCCGCAGGACGAGACCGCCGCCGAGAACGAACGGCAACGCGATCGCGATGACGCCGTCCCACCCCGAACCGGTCACGGCGGCTTCGCCTTGTAGCGCCAGAGTCGAAGGCCCGATCGATTCTCGACCGGCGCGAACAGCGTCGCCTGCGGCAGCTCGCGTGTCGTGAGGTTCACCACGAACAGCGGGAAGTCCACGGCGCCGAGGCTCGCGCCGATCGGCGTCGTCGGGCACACGAGGCCGACGTGGGTCGGATACAGGAGCGTGTTCAGTTGCAAACGCCGCAGCAACATCCGGCGCCACGTCGCCGCGTCCTGCTCCTCGGACTCGATGTAGAGGAAAACGAGCGCACCGGACGGAACGCACTCCGAGATTGCGTCGAACAGAGGGCTGTCCTCGCCCATCAGGCGGTGGACCTTCGCGCTCTCGTTCTCGGTCGCCGCGGCGAGTCGATCGACTTCGTTCGTCATGAGCTCGTGGACGAGGCCGACGGTCGACGACGCCCCCAGCGCCGCCCAGGCGGCGAACACGATCACGGCGATCACCTTGCGCGGAAGGGGCAACTCGTTTCCTCAGAGCCTGCGGAGAATCCGCGCGCGGCGTTCGTTCGGCTGCGCGGCTCGATCGCGGCGGCGCTCACCGCCGAGGACGCGACCATTCGACCTCACGTCGGGGGCAACGCACCTGCCGTCGGCCCGTGCGCCGCCCTGCGCGACGGTGCGGACATGGGCACCCTCGGAGGACCGAGGATCTTAGGCAACGCGGAGCCGTCCGCTGTCAGATCTGCGCCGGATCGGCGGGCCCGTCGAAGCAGATCCAGGCGCCTTGGAACGACGTCACCGCGCGCGTCGTCGCCACGCGCGAGCCATTCGGGAGAGTGCGCCGATGCCACAGCGCACTGCCTGAGAGGATCCACACGTTCGCGTTCGTGCGATCCGAGAGCGCGCGCAACTGCCCGAGTCCGATTCCCATGTTCTTGCGCGCATCCAGCGCGGCCCCGCTCATACCCTCTTCCACCGCGAGCTGAAGCGCCTCCGCGTCATCGCTGATGCTCCCCGCCAGCTCCGGGTTGCGCTGCAGGCTGGAGAGGAATCCGACCCCGCGATCGGCGAACGCGAATTGGTAGCGCGGGGGCCGCCGGTTCGGATACGCCTGGGCCAGTCCGAACCCGGTCTCCGGCTGACCCGAGTGTTGGACGACGTTGACGCCGAGCTCTTCGAAGACGAAGCGTGCAAATCGGAGGACGCTCGGAGCGGCAGCCGGCAAGTTGGCTGCGAGAGACGCGACGGACGCATCCGCGAGCTCTCGCGCGACGCGCAGATCGACGATCTGGTTCAGCGCGACGAATCGATCGTCGGCATCGCGTCGTCGAAATCGCTCGGGGATCTCGACGCCGAGTCGTTGGAAGAAGTCGATTCGCTGCAGGTACCGGACGCCATCGACCTCCCAATCGTCGGCAGCGATCGTGGTGCGCAATCCCTTGCGAGCGCGATCCGAGACACTCGCGGCGAGGAATGCCACGAGCCCTGGCTCGAAGAAGGATTCGGCCGGCAGCTCGACGACGAGTTCGACCTCCGCCGCGACCGCGTCCCACGATGCAACGAGCACGTCGATCAGACTGGGGGAGAAGCGACTCGGAACGCGGAACACGGTCATCGACTCCACCGTAGCCGGGATGGGAGTCGCGTTGAAAGATGAGGAACGCGAGCAGGCGTTCGCGACGATCCCGTGCACCATCGAAGCGCGCTCGGGATCCATGGCGACGAGAGCGGCTCGCCGTGCCGCCCGGGATTCCGCGGTCGAAGTCCTGCTCGCCGCAAGCGCGCAGGCCGGGAACACCACGCGCCTCGCCGTCGATTCGAACGGCGTGCAGGCCAACTTCAGGTTCAGCGGCGCGCCTGATTTCGGCTGTCGGCGCCGGGGTCTCGCCGGGATTGGAAGCGGAAGAACCGCGTTTCCCCCGGTGAGAGCCCTTCCATGAAAACCGTTCCGATCGCCGTCGCCGCCTGCTCCCTTCTCATGCTCTCGTTCGCGCCGTTCGCGCACGCCTCGAAGACACGAAGACTCTCGGTCGACGCCGCCGGCGCGCAGGCGATGGGCGGCGAGAGCTACGCGCCCGCGATCTCGGCCAATGGTCGCTTCGTCGCGTTCACCTCGGAGACCACGAACCTGGTGCCCGGCGACACGAACGGTCAGGACGACGTGTTCGTCTCTGATCGCCGAACGGGCCGGATCGAGCGCGCCTCGGTCTCCTCCAGCGAGGCTCAGGCGAGCGGAGGCCGCAGCGTGTACCCGGCGATCTCCGCGAGCGGTCGCTTCGTCGCGTTTTCTTCCGGAGCGACCGACCTGGTCCCGGGCGACACGAACGGTGGCTACGACATCTTCGTCCGCGACCGCAAGAAGGGGACGACGACACGTGTGTCCGTCGACTCGGCCGGCGGCGAGGCGATGGGTGGCGGCAGCGGCGAGGCCGCGATCTCGGCGAACGGCCGGTTCATCGCGTTCGACTCGAGCACGACGAACCTCGTCCCGGGCGACACGAACAACATGTCCGACGTGTTCGTGCACGACCGCAAGACCGGCGTGACGACCCGCGTGTCGGTCGACTCGAACGGCGCGCAGGCGATCGGCGGCCAGAGCGTGTCGCCTTCGATCTCCGCCAACGGACGCTTCGTCGCGTTCGAATCGGAGGCGACCAACCTGGTTCCGGGCGACAGCAACGCGAAGCAAGACGTGTTCGTCCACGACCGCGAGACCGGCATCACGACGCGCGTGTCCGTCGAGTCTTCCGGCCTGCAATCGGACGACGACAGCGGCAACGCGGCGATCTCCAAGAACGGCCGCTTCGTCGCGTTCGAGTCAGAAGCGACAAACCTCGTGGCCGGTGACACGAACTCCGACGGCGACGTGTTCGTGCGCGACCGCGAGAACGGGATCACCACGCGCGTGTCGGTCGACTCGATCGGCGAGCAGTCGAACGGGGAAAGCCACGCGCCGGCGATCTCTGCGAACGGACGGTTCGTCGCGTTCGCGTCGCGCAGCGTCAACCTGGTGGCGGGAGACGTGAACGGGCTGCAGGACGTCTTCGTCGTCGACCGCAAGACCGGCAAGGTCGAGCGCGCGTCGGTTTCGACGGCGGGCGCAGAGGCGGCCGGCGGCGACAGCGGAGAGCCGCGGATCTCGCGGAACGGCCGCTTCGTCGTGTTCGAGTCGACGGCCACCAACCTCGTCGCGGGCGACACCAACGCGGAGTACGACGCGTTCCTCCGCGACCGGAAGTGACCGCCGGGCTGGCACATCTGCGAACGTCGAGACCGGACTTTTCGCGATTTTCCGTGGCCGTGAGCGTCCCGATCGTGCGCGAGAGCCGGCGACACGCGGCAACACCCGACCCGTAGAGGATCGCCATGGCTCGCATCGCGTCGATCGTGCTCATCGTCTCGAGCTTCACCGCCCCCGCTGCGTTCGCCGGCAAGACCGAGCGCGTCTCTCTCGATTCGCACGGGGAGGAATGCGCGAGCGACGGCTCCGACGATTCCGCGATCTCCGCGACCGGCCGGATCGTCGCGTTCGATTCGGGAGCCGCGGACTTCGTCCCGGGCGACACGAACGGCAACTACGACGTCTTCGCGCGCGACCGCCGGACCGGGAAGACGACCCGCGTCTCGGTTTCGTCGTCGGGCGAGGAGGCGATCGGCGGCAGCAGCTACTTCCCCTCCATCTCCGGCAACGGCCGGTTCATCGCGTTCGAGTCGAGCGCGACCAACCTCGTCGAGGGCGACACGAACGGCGAGACGGACGTGTTCGTCCACGATCTCAAGACCCGGAAGACCACGCTCGTCTCGGTCAGCTCGCAAGGCGTGCAGGGCAACCGCACGAGCTATCACGCCGTCATCTCCGCGAACGGCCGCTACGTGGCGTTCGAGTGCCTCGCGACCAACCTCGTCGAGGGCGACACCAACATGAAGACCGACATCATGGTCCACGACCGCAAGACGAAGCGGACCGTGCGCGTGTCGGTCGATTCGAACGGAGCGCAGGCGGACGGCGAGAGCGGCTACCCGTCGATCTCCGCGAAGGGTCGCTCGATCGTGTTCCCGTCGAGCGCGACCAACCTGGTCGAAGGCGACACGAACGGCCTCAGGGACGTGTTCGCGCATGACCTGAAGACCGGCGTCACTACGCGTTTGTCCGTCACGGAAAGCGGCGAGCAAGCGACCGGAGGCGAATCGAGGGATCCGACGATCTCACCCAACGGACG
The DNA here is from genome assembly GCA_964580365.1 of uncultured Phycisphaeraceae bacterium. Classification (GTDB taxonomy): domain Bacteria; phylum Planctomycetota; class B15-G4; order B15-G4; family JADJEK01; genus CAZBOK01. Next base: position 4,406 of record CAZOLL010000111.1, on the reverse strand, counting down.
CTTCGTCTCGTTCCAGTCCTCGGCGACGAATCTGGTGGCGCTGGACACGAACGGCGTCCCTGACGTGTTCGTGTTCGATCGCAAGACCGGCAAGGTGACGCGGGAGTCGGTCGCCTCGAACGGCGCACAGGCGGAGGGCACCTCGTCCGAGCCGGCGTTGTCGCGCACCGGGCGCTTCCTCGCGTTCCGTTCGGACGGGTCGAACCTCGTGGAGAACGACACAAACGCCGCCGCAGACACGTTCCTGCGCGATCGGAAGACCGGGAAGACCGCGCGCGTTTCGGTCGGCAAGCACGGCGAGGAGGCCACGGACGACAGCTTCTACGTGGCGATCTCCGGCAACGGGAAGTGCGTGATCTTCACGAGCTCCGCGGGCAACCTCGTCTCGGGCGACACGAATCAAGAGGCCGACACCTTCGTCCACGAGCGCTGAACCGAGGAGAGCGCGCCCGCTTCACTTCGCGCGCTTCGACTTCGCACCCGTCGGCGCCTTCGCGCCGCCCCCCATCGCGGCGTGGCTCTCCGCGATCCACCGCTTCAGCACGACCGCGGGAGGCGGCGCGTCGAGCGCGAACTTCGCCCAGCCGTTTGCGCCGACCGCGACGCCGAGCTTCCTCGCCTCGGCGATCGAGGACTCGAGCTTCAAGCGCGCTTCCTTCTTCGACACGAAGAGGAACGCCTTCTCGTTCACCTTCCACGTCCGGCTCTCGAGCGAGGTGCCGGCGCACGCGATACCTTCGGTCACGCCCGGAAGCGCGTTCGCGATCGCTGCGAGGTTCGTCATGACGGGTCTCGATCGGGGAGCGGTCCGGGGATGGTAGCGGTCCGCCGGTTTTTCCTTGGCCGAAGCAGGACCCCTCCCGCGCGAATGCTCTCGGTTTCCACGGAGGATCGACATGTCGTCCCGATTCGCGCTCACCGCAGTTCTCGCCCTCTCCACTCCGGTCGCGTTCGCCGGCAAGACCGAGCGCATCTCGGTCGACTCGAAAGAGCGCGTGACGTCGTCCGGTCTGTCCGACTTCTCATCGATCTCGGCGAACGGGCGCTACGCCGCATTCGACTCCCGTGCGTCCTCCTTGGTGCCGAACGACACGAACGACAAGTTCGACGTCTTCCTGCGCGACCGCGTCGAGGGAACGACGAAGCGGATCTCCGTCTCTTCGCACGGCGATCAGGGCGACGCCGACAGCTACGCCCCGTCGATCTCGGGCAACGGCCGTTACATCGCGTTCGAATCGGATGCGTCGACGCTGGTCGACGGCGATACGAACAGCGAGAGCGACATCTTCGTCCACGACCGCGTCACCGGAAAGACGACGCGCGTGTCGGTCTCGAGTGCGGGCGCCGAAGCCGACGGTGGGTCGCGCGGCGCGAAGATCTCCGCGAACGGCCGCTACGTCGCGTTCGTCTCGTCCGCCGAGAATCTCGTCGAGGGCGACACCAACCACGTCCGCGACATCTTCGTCCACGACCGCCGGACCAAGAAGACCCGTCGTGTGTCGGTCGACTCGAACGGAGTTCAGGCGAACCACGAAAGCGACGATGCGTCGATCTCCGCGAAGGGCCGCGCGATCGCGTTCGAATCGCGTGCGACCAACCTAGTGCCGGACGACACGAACGCCGACTTGGACGTGTTCGTCCACGACATGAAGACGGGTGAGACCACCCGCGTCTCGGTCCACTCGAACGGCACACAGGCCACCGGCGCCTCGTTCGGTCCGTCGATGTCCGCGAACGGGCGGATCATCGCCTTCGCGTCGAATGCGCCGGACCTGCTGACGGACGACGACAACGGCGAGCAGGACGTGTTCGTCCACGACCGGAAGACCGGGATCACGACGCGCGAGTCGGTCAACTCGGCCGCTGTGCAGGGGAACGATTACTCGGAGAACGGCGGGCTGTCGAAGAGCGGCCGCTACCTCAGCTTCGGGTCCTACGCGACGAACCTCGTGACCCTCGACACGAACGGCTCGGAAGACATCTTCGTCCGCGACCGCAAGAAAGGCCTGACGATCCGCGCGTCCGTGCGCTCCGACGGCGGCCAGTCCGCGAACCCGGACGCCTACTATCCGGCTCTCTCGTCGAACGGCCGCGTCGTGATCTTCACTTCGAACGCGTCGGACCTCGACGGCACCGACTCGAACGACACGGGCGACATCTTCGTCCGCGAGTGGAAGTGACACTCAGGGCCGGCGCCGCCGCGTCACTTCAGCCGGCGCAGGAACACGTCGAGCTTCGCGTCGGCGTCGGACCCGAGCGAGGCGTTGCTCGAATCGAACGCGAGGAAGCGGCCGTCCCCGGAGATCGCGGGCGACGAAGGCGACGAGCTGGTTCGCTCGCTGCCCGCGGAGTCGAGGTTCGCCTGCGCGACGGCACCGGACCCGAAGCGCCCGACAAAGACGTGGAACTCGTCGTCGAACATGTCCGGGATCAGGTTCTGTTCGACCACGCCGATCGCGACCGACCGGCCGTCGTCGGAGAGGTGGACCGACTGCGCGTGGCCGATCTCTCCCCCGAGGTCGACGGCGAACCGGCGCCGCTTGCCGCCCTTCGAGTCGATGACGAATGCGTTCGTCACTCCGTTCGCGGAGTCCGCGGTCAGGTTGGTCGCGTTCGATCGAAACGCCACGAAGCGCCCGCTCGCGGACAGATCGGGATTCGAGCTCGCGCCCGTCGCCTCGTCTCCGTTCGGCGCGTTGGACACGCGCCGCGTCTTCGCGCGCTTCATGTCGCGCACGAAGACGTCCTCGGCCGCGTTCGTGTCCGGCACGATGTCGTTCGCGCCGGTCGAAAACGCGACATGCCGGCCGTTGCCGCTGATCGCCACCTCGAAGCAGTCCTCCGCCGTGAGCCCGCCGAGCGCTGACTCGGAGACCAACTCGGTGACTTCGCTCTTCATGTCGCGCCGGTAGACCTGGGCGGAGCCGTTCGCGAACCCGCCGATCAGGTTCGCGGCGGTGATGAACGCGACGCGGCGCCCGCTGCCATCGAGGTCGATCGCCGCGAAGGCGCAGTCCGCGCCGGAAGACGACCCGTTCCCGTCCTGCGAGCACAGCTCGATCGCACCCGTCTTGCGATCGGCCCGGTAGACCTGGAACTTGCCGTTCGCGCCCGGGAAGTTCGCGGCCTTGGTGCGGAACGCGACGAAGCGCCCGTTGCCCGAGATGCGCACCGAATCGCAGTGCGAGCTCGCCTCGGCGCCGCCGCTCCGGGACAGGAGCGCGATCTCGCCGGTCTTGCGGTCCTTCACCATCACCTGCGAGAAGCCGTTGCCCGCCGGGTCGGTCAAGTTGGTCGCGGCGGACGCGAACGCCACGAAGCGTCCGTTCGACGACGTCGTCGCCTTCGCGCTCGGACCGTCGCCCGCGGTCGCGCCGGCGGTCGAGATCGTGATCGTCTTGCCCTTCTTCAGGTGGTCGCCGGCGAGGGACGCGGTCGTCACGAAGATCGCCGCCGACACGAACCCGATCGCCACGCGCACGGTCTTGCCGTTCATCGATTCACTCCTTCGCCTGCGAACCCGTCGCTCGCGCGATCAACGCACGCGCCGCACGAAGATATCCGCCTTGCCGTCGTGGTCCGCGCCGAGCTGGTCGGAGAACGACGCGAACGTGATGAAGCGACCGTCGCCCGAGATCCGCGCGCTCGGGGTCATGCCGCCGGCGTCAAGCACTTCGTCGGAGTCGACGTTCGCCGGCTCGGCCGTGCCTTGCTTCCGGCGCGCGTGGAAGACGTGGTAGTCGTCGTCCGCCGGCTCGCCGACGTCGTTCAACTCGCGCACGTCGACCGCGATGTCCTTGCCGCTCCGCGAGATCCGCGTGTCGAAACACGCGCAGGTCTCCGACGGAAGCGAGACGACGATCCGCTTGCGTTTGCCCTTCTTCAGATCGAAGACGAACAGGTCGTCGATTGCGTCGGAGTCGCCCGTGACGAGTTGCGTCGCGCCCGACGCGAACGCGACGAAGCGACCGTTGCCGGAAATCGACGCTCCGACCGACGAGTCGTCCGCCGCGCCGCCGCCAGCGGTCGTCGTGAGGAGCGTCGTCGTGCCTTGCTTCATGTCGCGCAGGAAGACGTCGCTGTTGACGTTCGCGTCGACCGTGAGGTTGTCGGCGGCAGTCGAGAACACGATGCGGCGTCCGTCGTCGCTCGTGCGCGCCTGGGTCACGCCGCCGTTCGCGAGGCCGCCGCCCGCGGCGATCGAGACCAGCTCCGTGATCCCCTTCTTCACGTCGCGGCGGTAGGCCTGCGTGACCCCGTTCGAGAGCCCGCCGACCAGGTTCGAGGTCGTGCTGAAGGTGACAAAGCGGCCGTCGCGCGAGACGTCGACCGAGAAGATGAAGCAGTCCGCGAGCGCCGGGTCCCCCGCGTCGTCGCACGACACGAGCACCGTGGCGCCCGTCTTC
>CAZOLL010000110.1:0-10454 GCA_964580365.1 uncultured Phycisphaeraceae bacterium | reverse complement strand
CTTTCTTCATCAAGATCGAGAAGTAGAGCCCGGCGGGGCCGCCTCCGATGCACGCGATCTTCATGGCGAGAACCTACCAATGCGCCGGCGCCGGCGTCGGCGTGCGATCACTCCAGCCGCACGCGCGCGACGAGCGGCAGGTGATCCGATGCGCGCGAGGCGAGGCCGTCCTTCTTCGCGAGCAGCTCCGTGACCGCCGCGGGGCCGCGAACGAAGATCGCATCGAGCGGGCGCACGGGCAGCGCGGCGGGAAACGTCTTCGGCCGCGCCGGCGGCGCCGCGAATCCCGCGCGCTCCAACACAGCGGGGTAGAGCTTGCGGTACACGTCGTTCAGGTCGCCCGCGATCACGACGACGGTATCGGACCCGACGCGCCGGCGGCCGTGCCAGTTGAGCAAGCGGTTCAACTGTCGTTGACGCTCGGCCTCCGCGAGGCCGAGGTGGACGTTGTAGAGCCACACGCGCCGCGCTCCTTCCGCCTCGCCCATCGCGAACCGGACGTGCAGCGCGCCGCGTTTCTTTCGCAGCGGCTCGGTGAGATCGATGTTCTCACAGTGGTCGAGCGCGACGCGCGACAGGACTGCGTTGCCGTAGTGCCCCGCGCGCAGCCGGTGGTTCGGGTGGTAGGCGCGGTGCGCGAGCCCGAGCGCGTCGCCGATGCGGTCGACCTGCCGCTCGAAGCGCGAGCGCTTCGCCCCCTCGTCCACCTCCTGCAGCAGCACGAGGTCGGCGTCGATCTCGGCGAGCACGCCGATCACGCGCTCGAGCCGGTAGCGGCGGTCGACGCCTCCGATTCCCTTGTGGATGTTCCAACTCACCCAGCGGAATTCTCTCGGCGTCGCGCTCATGCTCCGTTCTCGTCGAAACCCGGCGGCGCCACCATAGCGGACCGTTAGACTCCCGGGTTTTCCCGCCGCCTTCCCGACCGAGAGTCATGCACACCCCCACCCGATCGCGCGGCCTCCTCTTCGCCGCTGCGATCCCGCTCTTCCTCGTCGCGTCGGTCTCGTCGATCGCCCCCGCTTGCGCGGCGGACCCGAAAGCGCCCGCGAAGGCGCCTGCCCCGCGAGCTTGGGAGCACGCGACGTCCGACCTCGCGCCGGACCCGCGCTTCCGCTTCGGCGCGCTCGACAACGGCATGCGCTTCGTCTGGACGAAGAACGGGACGCCGAAGGACCGCACCGTGCTGCGCCTGCACGTCCGCGTCGGCAGCCTCGGCGAGACCGACCAAGAGCTCGGGATGGCGCACTTCCTCGAGCACATGGCGTTCAACGGCTCGAAGCACTACGCCGCCGGCTCGCTCGTCTCGTGGTTCCAGGGCCTCGGCATGGAGTTCGGCAGCGACACCAACGCGCACACCGGATTCGACGAGACGGTGTACGAGATCGACCTGCCGCGCTCCGACGCGGCGTCGATCGGCGAAGGCCTGAAGGTCCTGCGCGACTTCGCGGACGGCCTCGTCCTCGCGAAGGAAGAGATCGACGCCGAGAAGGGCGTGATCGACGGCGAGGAGCGCGAGCGCGAGAGCGCCGCGGCGCGCGCGGAGCGGTCGATGTTCACGAAGCTGTTCGCCGGGACGCGCTACCCGGATCGCATCCCGATCGGCACGAAGGAGAAGCGCGACGCGTTCGACCCCGCGCTCGTGCGCGGCTTCTACGAGCGCTGGTACCGCCCGGAGAACTTCACGCTCGTGCTCGTCGGCGACGTCGGCGAGCTCGACGTCGAGGCTGCGATCCACACGGCGTTCGACGGCGTGGCGGTTCCCGAAGCGCCGCTTCCCGACGACGCAGCGGTCGGCGCGCCGACGTTTGCACACACGTCGTTCGCCGTGAGCGAGCGCGAGCTCCCCGTGACGCGCGTCATGCTCGCATCTCTGCGGCCGTACCGCGCGGATCCGTTCGACTCGAAGCACCTGCTCGCCGACTTCCCGCTCTCGGTCGCGCGCGCGCTGCTCGACCGGCGCCTGCTCGAACTGTCGCGCACCGGCACCGCGCCGTTCCAGCACGCGAACGCCGCGCGGTTCGACGGGCTGCGCGGCATCGACGGCGAGAGCCTCGACGTCGTCTGCGAGGCCGCGCGCTGGAAGGACGCGATCTCGCTCGCCGAGCAGGAGTTGCGCCGCGCCACGGAGTTCGGCTTCTCCGAGTCGGAGCTCGCGGTCGTGAAGGCGCAGTTCCGCGAGGCGTTCGAGCGCGACGTCGCCGACGCCCCCACGGCCGACAGCGCGGATCTCGCCGAGGACCTGCTCACCGCGGCGTTCGAGCGCTACGTGCCGACGTCGCCCGCCGCGATGCGAGACCTCCTGGTGCCGGCGCTCGAGAAGCTCGACGCCGCCGGCGTGTCGGCGGCGTTCGCCGCCGCGTGGAAGGACGGCACGCGCGTGGTCCACGCCATCGGCCCGCTCGACCTGGGAAACTCGGGGGACGACGGCGCGACCGCGCTCACGACCGCGCTCGAAGAGAGCGCAAAGGTGAAGGTCGAGAAGAAGAAGGACGCGGCGACCACGCAGTGGAAGTACGCCGCCGACGGGGAGCGCGCGGGCAAGGTCGGCAAGCGGGAGAAGGACTCGGCCCACGGCGTCGAGGACGTCACGTTCGAGAACGGCGTGCGCCTCCTCCTCAAGCCGACCGACTTCGAGAAGGACCGCGTGACCGTCGAAGTCAGCGTCGGCGAAGGCGCGCTCACGCTCGGGCGCGAGCGCTACGCGCTCGGCTTCGTCGCGAACGCCGTGTTCACCCCCGGCGGCCTCGTCGCGCACGACGTGGAAGAGATCGACCGCCTGCTGGCCGGCCGCTCCGTCGAGTGCGGCTTCGCGGTCGAGGACGACCGCTGCAAGCTGATCGGCGCCACCGCCCGCGCGGACCTCTCTCTCGAGCTGGAGCTGCTCGCCGCGCACGTGACCGCCCCCGGCTGGCGCGATTCCGGTTTCGCCGCGTTCGTCCGCCAGAAGGACGAGATGTTCACGGCGCTCGAGCACCGCCCCGACGGCCCGCTGCTGCAGCGCGTGATCCCGGGGTGGTTCGGCGGCGACCAGCGCTTCGGCATCCCGACACAGGAGTCGGTCTCGAAGTTCACGCTCGACGACGTGCGCGCGTGGCTCACGCCGGAGCTCGAGCACGCGCCGATCACCGTCGCGATCGTGGGCGACTTCGACGTCGAGGGCGCCGTCGCGTCTGCCGCGGCGACGTTCGGCGCGTTGCCCGCGCGCCGGCCGGCGCGGCACCTCGACGACGCCCGCAAGGCGAGCGAGATGGCCGCGGGCCAGACCGTCGAGCAGACGTTCGACGCGGCGGGTCTGCCCGCGCTCGTCTTCGTCGCATTCCCGACCACCGACGGCATCGACCCGCACACGCGCCGCGCGCTTTCGTTCCTCGGCCGCGTCCTGAACGACCGCATCCGCGTGAAGGTGCGCGAGGAGCTCGGCGCGACCTACGCGCCCTCCGCGGTCGCGCAGTCGAGCACCGTGTACCCGCAGGTGGGCAGCATCGCGATCCAGGCCGCCGCCGCGCCGGACCAAGCCGTGGTCGTCCGCGACGCCTGCATCGGCGTCGCCGCCGACATGGCCGAGCACGGCGTCACCGACGAAGAGGTCGAACGCCTGCGCGGCCCGCTCCTCGCGAAGCTGCGCGACGACCGCCGCCAGAACAGCTTCTGGGTCAAGACGCTCTCCGACCTGCACTCGTCGCCGACCGCGCTCGGCGAGGTCGACTCCGCGGAGGCGATGTACTCCGCGCTCGACGCGAAGGAGCTGTCGGCACTCGCCGCGCGCTACCTCGCGAAGGACCGCGCGTCGTCGGCGATCTTGAAGCCGTCCGGCGCCGGAGGCTGAGAGCCCGCTTCCGTCATGGCCCTCGTCACCGCCACCGGTCTCAAGCTGCAGTACCTCGGGAAGACGCTGTTCGACGGCGCCAACCTGCAGATCGAGGCCCACGACCGGCTCGGCATCGTCGGCAGGAACGGCACCGGGAAGAGCACGCTCTTGAAGCTGCTCTCCGGCCAGGTCGAGCCCGAGTCGGGCGACATCGTCCGCGCACGCGGGCTGCGCATCGGCTACCTGCCGCAGGAGCTGTCGTCGCGTGACCAGACGTCGCTCATCGACTCCGTGCTGAAGGCGGCGCCGAAGAAGGACGAGCTGGAATCGCGCGCCGAGGAGCTCGCGCGCGAGCTCGAGACCGCGGAGGACGGGGACCGCCGCACGCGCCTCACCGAGCGGCTCTCCGAGATCCACGAGGAGCTGATCGACGTCCAGCGCGCGCACGCTCCGCACATCGCGGAGCACATCCTCGAAGGTCTCGGCTTCACCGGCCAGGACTTCGTGCGACCGCTCACCGAGTTCTCCGGCGGCTGGCGCATGCGCGCCGAGCTCGCACGATTGCTGTTCGAAGGGCCGGAGCTGCTCCTGCTCGACGAGCCCACGAACCACCTCGACCTGCCGTCGGTCAACTGGCTGAACCGCTTCCTCGACGACGCGCGCCACGCGCTCGTCCTGATCTGCCACGACCGCGCGTTCTTGAACCGCCACGTCGAGCGCATCGCCGCGCTCGAGCCGGAAGGCCTGCGCGTCTTCCGCGGCGACTTCGACCGCTACCGCGAGCAACGGGCGATCGAGCTCGAGACGATGCTCGCCCGCCAGAAGAACCAGGAAGCCCGCACGCGCGACCTCGAGGCGTTCGTCACGCGCTTCAAGGCGAAGGCGAGCAAGGCGCGCCAGGCGCAGAGCAAGCAGAAGCTCATCGAAAAGATCCAGTCCGAGCAGGTCGACCTGCCGAAGGTGCAGCGCTCGATCCGCCTGCGCTTCCCGGAGCCGCCGCGCTCCGGCGACCCGGTCATCGAGATCGAAGGCCTCGCGCACGCCTACTCCGAGCGCCCCGTGTTCGCGGGCGTCGACGCGACGGTGCGCCGCGGCGACCGCGTCGCGATCGTCGGCCGAAACGGCGCCGGCAAGACGACGCTGCTGAAGATCGTCGCGAACGAGATCGCCGCGACGAAGGGCACGGTGCGCTTCGGCCACAACGTGAAGAAGAGCTACTTCGCGCAGCACCACGCCGAGCAGCTCACGCCGAACCGCAGCATCCTCGACGAGGTGCGTGTGGTGCGTCCCGACCTGTCCGATTCGGAAGTGCGCGGCATCTGCGGCGCGTTCCTGTTCTCCGGGGACGAGGTGACCAAGCGCGTGTCCGTGCTGTCGGGCGGCGAGAAGGCGCGCGTCGCGCTGGCCCGTTTGCTCGTCGACCCGGGCAATCTCCTCCTCCTCGACGAACCGACGAACCACCTCGACACAGAATCGTCCGAGTGCTTGCTCGAGTCGCTCGCCGACTTCCCCGGCACGATCCTCTTCGTCTCCCACAACCTCGACTTCGCGAAGCGCCTCGCGACGCGCGTGTGGGACCTGAAGGACGGCCGCCTCGTGCCGTACCCGGGCACGCTTTCGGACTACCTCGATCGCTTGTCCGCGGCGCAGTCGGGCCTCTTCGACTCCCCCGCGAAGGCGTCGGCGAAAGCGGCCGCCGCAGCCGCGACCGCCCCGAAGGCGCCGGCGAACGCGCCGAAGCCCGACCAGCAGCCCGAGTCGAAGGAAGACCGCATCCGTGCGCGCGAGCAGCAGGCGGCCGAGAAGAAGGACCGCGCGAAGCGCGAGAAGCGCGTCGCCGAGCTCGAGGCCGACGTGCAGAAGATCGAGGCCGAGCGCGCCGCGGTCGAGAAAGAGCTCGCCGACCCCGACGTGTACGCGGACTCCGCGCGCTCCGGAAAGTTGGTCGACCGCTTCAACGCGCTCGACGCGCAGCTCGCGCGCGCGATGGCGAAGTGGGAAGCCGCGGCGAACGAACTGTCCGCTCAGTGACCGGCGCCCGCGCGGCGTGCGTGCTCGTCGAGGAAGCGGTCGAACATCTGCTCCGAGATTCGAAGCTGCTCGCTCGAGTACGGCGCTTCGACGAACACCAGCACGAGCACGACCACCGCCGCGAGCGCGAGCCCGGAGACGAATCGCGTGCGATCGACCCGGCGGCCGACGACCGCGGCGACGCCGTCGCCCGCGGCGATCGAGAGGAACGGCGCGAGCGGCAGGCGATACCGCGAGCTGACGTAGTAGAGAAGGAGGGCCGCGACGCCGGCGAGGATCGGAACGACGAGCGCGAGCTTCGCGCGCGCGCCGGCGCCGAGGCCGAAGAGCCCAAGGATCAAGAGCAGCGTGAACGGCACGCGCGCCCACGTCAGCAGCCCGAAGCGTTCGCGCTCGCGCAAGAGCGAGTCGTTGTCGCCGACCTCGTAGGGCGACGCCGTGAAGTAGAGCTTGTCGAGCACGAGCCCGGGGATGCGCGACGGGTCGGCCGTCAGGTAGCGCCAACCCTCGCGATACGAGAAGTCGCGCTGCTCCCCCGCCGACGGCTCGTGGCCGAGCGCCGCGCGTGCGACGCGCTGTTCGTCGAGCCGCTCGTTCAACACGCCGTCCGACCAGCCCGGCGGGGTCGTGAGCAGCCCGCGTCCTTCCGGCCCGTTGCCCTGCAGGAATGCGGAGCCTTCGCTGTAGCTCACCGGGACGAGGTCGCCCGACGCGCGGAAGTTGTGCACCGCGACCGGCAGCACGACGAGCGCGGCGACGCCGCCGATCGCGAGCGCGGACTTCCAGCGCCGCGACGTGACGAGGCCGAGCGTCGTGAGCGCGAGCGCGAGCAGGTTGCCTCCGCGCGCGATCGCCGCGAGTCCGAACGCGGCGCCCGTCGAGACGCGCGTGCGGCCAGCGATCTCCGATTCGGGCCGCGCCGCGCCGCAGTCGAGCAGCGCGCACGCCAGGACCAGCGTCGCGAGGCCGAGCACCGTGTCGAGCAGCTTCGACTCGTACTGCGTCAGCGGCGCGTACCCGAGCGCGAGGAGGAACGCGATCGCGCCCGCGACGACGCCGCCCCGGCGCTCGGCCATTCGGAAGACGAGGAACAGCACGAGCAGCCCGAGCGCCGACTGGAGCGCGCGAAGGACGAGCCGCCCCGTCGCGGCCTCCTTCGGATCCTCGCTCGCCGCGCCGCTCGCCGCGACGAGCGCCGTGTACAGCGGCGACTTGTAGAACGCGATCGGCGCACCGCCCGCGTCCGAAGCGGCGCTCGCACCGAAGTGCCGCCGCGCCTCGTCGATGAAGACGACCGAGTCGCCGTACGGCGCGTTCGCAAGCGGCTCGCGCTCTGCGTAGCGGACTTGGTAGTGGACCTTGAGGCACGCCGCGCCGACGAGCAACAGGCCAAGCAAGCCCAGAGAGAGCGCCGTGCGCTTGCGCGAAACGCCGATCCCACCGTGTTCGTGTGTCGTCACGGCCGCGAGTGTAGGCCCCGATTGCGACGAGTTTCCGCGCTTGTTAACGTCCCCCGATTCCGCACTGAACGAGGTTCGACGTGACGCCGGATCCCACCTCCGATGCCCTCGCCCCCACCGATCGCTTCCTCGACCGCCACATCGGCCCGTCCGCGCCGGAGCAAGCCGAGATGGCGAAGGCGCTCGGCGTCCGCTCGCGCTCGGAGCTGATCGCACAGACGATCCCCGCGGCCATTCGCATGCGCGGGCGACTCGACCTGCCCGCCGCGCTGACCGAGCAGGAAGCGCTCGCCGACCTGCGCGCCCTCGCGGCGCAGAACCGCGTGTGCCGCTCGTTCATCGGCATGGGGTACCACGGCACGCACACGCCGCCCGTCATCCAGCGCAACATCCTCGAGAACCCGGGCTGGTACACCCAGTACACACCCTACCAGGCCGAGATCGCGCAGGGCCGGCTGCAGGCGCTCCTCAACTTCCAGCAGATGGTGACCGACCTCACCGGTCTGCAGGTCGCGAACTCGTCCTTGCTCGACGAGGCGACCGCCGCCGCCGAGGCGATGACGCTCTGCCGCCGCGTCCTCGAGCGCGAGCCGAAGCGCAACACGTTCCTCGTCGCCGACCACTGCCACCCGCAGACGATCGACGTCGTGAAGACGCGCGCCGAGCCGCTCGACATCGAGGTGATCGTCGCACCGGTCGAGAAGCTGCCGTTCGGCCCGACCGTCTGCGGCGCGCTGATGCAGACGCCGGCGACCGACGGCAAGCTCGTCGACGTCACGCCGATCGCCGCAGCCGCGCACGCGGCCGGCGCTCTGCTCGTCGTCGCCACCGACCTGCTCGCCTGCACGCTCATCAAGCCTCCCGGCGAGTGCGGCGCGGACGTCGCGATCGGTTCGTCGCAGCGCTTCGGCGTGCCGCTGTTCTTCGGCGGCCCGCACGCGGCGTTCATGGCGACGAGAAAGGAGCACGAGCGCAAGCTGCCCGGCCGCATCGTCGGCGTCTCGCGCGACGTGAACGGCCGGCCCGCGCTGCGCCTCGCGCTGCAGACGCGCGAGCAGCACATCCGCCGCGACCGCGCGACCAGCAACATCTGCACGGCGCAGGTCCTGCTCGCCGTGGCGGCGTCGATGTACGCGCTGTACCACGGGCCCGAAGGGCTGCGAAAGATCGCGGAGCGTGTGCACTTCGCAGCGAGCCGCCTCGCGGAGATCGCTCGCGAGTGCGGATGCGAAATCACCCACAACGCCTACTTCGACACGATCCGATTCCGACCGCGGGGCATCTCGGGCGCCGACTTCGTGGCCGCGGCGGAGCGTGCGAACATCAACCTCCGCCTTTTCCCCGACGGCACTGTCGGCGTCGCTCTCGACGAGACCGTCACGCCGAAGGACATCGCCAACATCGTCGGGCAATTGCCGGGCTCGCAGATCGAGGACATTCTCCACGCTGCGAGCGATCGACCCGCTCACGGGATGAACACGATCCCCGAGTCGTTCCGCCGCACGACGCCGTTCCTCACGCACGGCGTCTTCCAGCGCTACCACACCGAGCACGAGCTGCTCCGCTACATGAAGCGGCTCGAGTCGCGCGACCTGTCGCTGACGACCTCGATGATCTCGCTCGGCTCCTGCACGATGAAGCTGAACGCGACCGCGGAGATGTATCCGATCTCCGACCCCGGCTTCACGCAGATCCACCCGTTCGCCCCCGCGTCGCAAACGAAGGGGTACACGGAGATGATGCGCCGGCTGTCCGGATGGCTCTCCGAGATCACCGGGTTCGCCGCGTGCTCGCTGCAGCCGAACGCCGGCTCGCAGGGCGAGTACACGGGCCTGCTCGTGATCCGCGCGTTTCACCACGCGAGAGGGCAGAAGGACCGCGACGTCTGCCTGATCCCGACGTCCGCGCACGGCACGAACCCCGCGTCCGCGGCGCTCGCCGGCATGAACATCGTCGCGGTCGCGTGCGACGCGCGCGGCAACATCGACGTTGCCGACCTGAAGAAGAAGGCGACCGAGCACGCGCCGCGGCTCGCGGCGCTGATGGTCACCTACCCGTCGACGCACGGCGTGTTCGAGGAGTCGATCAAGGACATCTGCGCGATCGTCCACCAGCACGGGGGCCAGGTGTACCTCGACGGCGCGAACATGAACGCGATGGTCGGCCTCGTGCGCCCCGGCGACGTCGGCGCCGACGTGTGCCACTTGAACCTGCACAAGACGTTTTGCATCCCCCACGGCGGCGGCGGCCCGGGCATGGGCCCGATCTGCGTCGCGCCGCACCTCGCGCCGTTCCTGCCCGGCCATCCGGTCGTGAAGTCGGGCGGCGAGAAGGGCGTCGGCGCCGTGTCGGCCGCGCCGTTCGGCAGCCCGGGCATCCTGCCGATCCCGTACGCCTACATCGCGATGATGGGCACCGACGGACTCGAGGCCGCGACCGAGACCGCGATCCTCGCGGCGAACTACGTGGCGAGCCGACTCGACCCCCACTTCCCGGTGCTCTACCGCGGCACGCACGGGCGCATCGCGCACGAGTGCATCATCGACGTGCGCGACATCTCGGCGAAGTCCGGCATCGACATCGACGACGTCGCGAAGCGGCTCATGGACTACGGCTTCCACGCCCCGACCATGTCGTTCCCCGTCCCCGGCACGCTGATGATCGAGCCGACCGAGAGCGAGTCGAAGGAAGAGCTCGACCGCTTCTGCGACGCGCTCATCGCGATCCGCGACGAGATCCGCGCCGTCGAGTCCGGCAAGTCCGACAAGACGAGCAACGCGCTGAAGGGCGCGCCGCACACCGCCGAGACCGTGGTCGCCAATGACTGGGACCGCAAGTACTCGCGCGAGCAGGCCGCCTTCCCCAGCGAGCACCAGCGCGCGCACAAGTTCTGGCCCTACGTCGGCCGCATCGACAACGTGTTCGGTGACAAGAACCTCTGCTGCACGTGGTCGCCAGAGCTGACGAAGCACGAGCCCTGAGCGTCGCGAGCGCGACGGGAGGCACCGCGTGGAAGTCTCGTTCGGCCGGAAGCTCGCCGCGGAAGCCCTCGGCACGTTCGGCGTCGTGTTCGCCGGCACCGCGGCCGTCGTCGTCGACGCGAACGGCGCGGTCTCCCACGTCGGCGTCGCGCTGACGTTCGGGCTCGTCGT
>CAZOLL010000109.1:0-10535 GCA_964580365.1 uncultured Phycisphaeraceae bacterium | reverse complement strand
CGCGCCCCGCGCCGCGGGCACGAGCACGCGGGGAAGGAAGAACTTCAGCTCCGCGCCGAGGTCGAACTCTTCGTCGTCGTCCGGAAGCGCGGTCTTCGGTTCGTCATCGGGAGCGGTCGTCTCGCGGTCGCGCGAGCACCAGTCGACGATCAGCGCCGGCAACGCGCCGAGGAACAGACCCGCGAGCACCGCGCTCGTCGCCGGGATGCCGCCCGCACCGTCCGCGAGCCAGCGGCCGCGCAACAGCTCCGGCGAGAGGAACACCGAGACCGCGACGAGCGGGGTCCACGGAACCGTCAGCGGATCGGGGATGATCGCGAGCTGGAAGTCGATCACCGCGATCGCGACGAACAGCGCGCAGACCACCGCGTCGACGAGGAACACGCCGATGTCGCCCGCGGTCGGTTGGGTCGTGTGGCGGAAGCGAGCCCACGCGAGCGCGGCGAACAACGCGGCGGTCACGACCTCTACCGCGAGGTAGCGCGCCGCGATCGCGCCGCCGCAGCCGCGGCACTTCCCGTTCAACGCGATCCACGAGACGATCGGGACGTTTTCGTACCACGGGATCTGCCGCCGGCAGCCCGGGCAGAACGAGCGCGCGGGCTTCGCCACCGACATCCCGCGCGGCAGCCGGTAGATCACGACGTTCAAGAACGAGCCGACCATCGCGCCGAACACGAACGCGAAGATGGTGAAGAGGGTCGCCGGCGTCACTCCGCGGCTCCCGCGACTGCAGGCCCGGACGCGTCCGGTTCGACCTGCAGCAGCACGGTGCCCTCGAACGGCGTTCCCACCAAGTCGGTCGGGCCGGGCGCGCCGAGGTCGAGCACGAGCGGCGCGTCGAGCGCGAAACCGCCTTGCGGCCGCACGCGAACGCTCGCCGTGCGCCGTCCTTGTTCGAGCACGAGCTCGCACGGCACGCGCGCGTGGCCGGGGTTCGAGAACGAGAGGCGGATCGTGTCCGGCGTCACGCTGCGCGGGTCGAGCGGCTCCGAGAAGTCGAGGCGGATCGTCCCGTCGGGGCGCACGCGCACGCGGTCGCCGCCCTTCGCCACCAGCGCGGAGCGATTGGTGAGCACGGGACCCGCGCCCACGGCGACGTCGCGGAACGCCGGCGGCGCGCCCGCGACCGGCGACGTTGCGTGCGAATCGACGACGTGGAAGCGCGCACGGAACGGCGCGTCGAGTGGGGCACCGTCGACCGAGAGCACGCCGGTGCGCTCGGGGAACGCGGCGAGCGCGAGGTCGACGGTCTGACCCGCGCGGTATCCGCCGTCCGACCAGTCGGCCAGCTCGACGGGCCGCGGCACGAACGTCACGCGGTCCTCGCCGACCTCGAGCGGGCCCTCGACCGGCACGGCGTCGGCGCCCCAGAAGCCGACCGATTGCGCGCACACCGAGCTCGGGTCGATCGGTGCGGTGAAGACGATCGTGATCTCGTCGTTCAAGCGCAGCGGGCCCTGTTCCGGCCGCGGGAGGATCTCCTTCACGGCGAACGGCACGGGCGCACGAATGCACGCCGCGGCGTCGCACGCGAGCAGGACGACCGCCGCCCCCAACCCGAGTGGGCGGATCACGCCGGCTCCCCTTCGAGCACGCGCTGCGCCGCCCACGCGATGCCGCGCAGCGTGAGGTCCGCGTCGTGGCGCGGCGCGGAGCGCAGGAGCGGCAGGAGCAGCGGAGCGTCGCCGCCGGTGAGCACGACGCGCGAGACCGGCGGATCTCCGCCGGCGAGGTCGCGCACGAGCCGGTCGATCGCGCCGGCGACGCCGACGATCACTCCGGCGCGCATCGCCGCGTGCGTGTCGCGGCCCGGGACGTCGACCGCGTCGAACGTCGGCTCGAGCAGCGGGAGCTTCTCGGTGCCGCGGTGCAGCGCTTCGAACTGCAAGCGCAGGCCGGGGAGGATCGAGCCGCCGACGAACGTGCGGTCGTCCTCGACGCGATCGACGGTGATCGCCGTGCCGGCGTCGATGATGATCGCGGCTTCTTCGCTGACCGCGAGCGCGCCCGCGGCGTTGAACAGGCGGTCCTGCCCCACGCTCTCCGGCGGAAGGCACGCGTTCTTGAGCGGCGCCTGGAAGTCGCGCGGCGCCGAAAGCACGCGGCGCGTGCGCTCGATGCGCGGCAGGAGCGCGGCGATCGCTTTCGGCCGCGTGGCGATCAGGGCGACGGGCGCGCCCGCGGGCATTCCCTCGAGGAAGCTGACCAGCTCGGGCTCGTCGGTCCCGTGGAGGAATGCGCCGCGCTCGAGCACGCGCCGCTCTCGGAGCAGCGCGGCCTTCACCCGCGAGTTCCCGACGTCGAGCACGACGAGGTCCATGGCGTGGCGACGCGGCGGAGCGGCGCTCTCACCTCGCGATCTGGAATTCCTTCGTGATCGTCGAGCCGCGGCGCTCGATCTCGATCGAGTAGCTCGAGAGCCCCGGGTTCTCCTTGATGTAGTTCGCGAGCGAGGCCTTCGAGCTGACGTCCTGGCCGTTCACTTTGCGAATCACGTCGCCGACCTCGAAGCCCTTCTGGGCGGCGAGGTGGTCGTCGGGGAGCTTCGAGATCTTCAGGCGGATGCGGCCGCGGTTCTTCGGGTCGACGTCCGGGGCCAGCTCGATGCGATCGAGCAGCTTCTCGTAGTCCTTCTCGACGATGTCGCGCGTCGTCGTGCCGATGAACCAGCCGTGCGTGCCGAGCGCGCGGTCCTCGCGCAGCGCCTCGGCATCCGGCGGCGGCGGAGCGTTGGGATCCGCGACGTCGTTCAATCCGGGGAGCGTGCGCGGCGGCGGCTTCTCGATCCCCGTCGTGTTGATCGTGGTCGGCTTCACGGTCACCTGCTTGCCGAACCAGTCGCAGACGACGCCTTCCTTGGTGATGTCGACGATCTTCGCGTTGTAGGGCGCCGCGTCATAGGGCGCGCGGAGCTTGTCGCCGATCACGCGGTAGTAGTCGAGTCGATCCGGCACGTCGCGCTTGCCGGGAACCGCCGGCGCGCTCGGCGCCGCGATCGCGGTGGCGTCCTCGTCATACGAGATCTTCGCGCAGCGCTTCGCCGGGTCGAGCGCCCAGAACAGGAGCATCACGTTGATGACGTCCTCGAGCGGCTTCTCGCTCGCGACCGGCTGGCTTCCAGGGCCGTCCTCGATCGGCTTCGGCGGCTCCTTGCCGGTGATGTTCAGCTCGTAGATCACGCGCGCCTTCGTGTAGTCGCGCGCGCCTTCCCCAGAGTCGCTCGACCGCAGTCCTTCCGAGGCACTGGCCTTGGTGTAGGACTCGATGCGCTCCTTGGTGATCTGCGGGAAGAGCTTCTTCTTCTTCAGGTCGATGAACAACCGTGAGACCAAAAAGAGGATCGCCGCCACGCCGATGAGAACGCCGAGGTAGAGGAGGTTCCTCGAGGTCTGGACCTTCATCCTCATCGGCATGCGCGATGCGACTCCGTCGGTCTGCGATGCGCGATGGTCCGCGCGGAACAGCAAATCGGGCGCAGGCTAACAGGCGCGATCCGGGGCCTCAAGCTGACCTCGGGAGAGCGGATGTGGCTGCGTCGAGACCATCGTCGGATCGGGCGCGGCCGGCTTCCATCGAAATGACGACGGGAGCCGCGAGCGCCGCGGGGTCGAATGTGCCGGGCGGCTTTGGGGTCCGCGCTCAGGGGCGGTCGTCAGTGGACCGACACCTCGAGGGCGTTGGTGGACGCGAAGCCTTGCGGCACGCCGGGGTCGATCACGAAGGACTGCATCGTGACGGTGGCGGACGGGGTGCCGGGCGGGATCGTCCCGCCGAGCGAGAAAGTGCCCTGGCCGGCGCCGGAGCCGGCGAGTGCGAAGGGGAGGATCACGGGGGACACGGCGGACAAGCGGAGGACGCAGCCATACGGGAGCATCGTGATGCCGCGGCCGGTCCCGAACAGCAGGAGCGCGTTCGCTCCACCGAGACCTTGCGTGACGTGCAGGGTCACGTTGCCGCCGGGGGTCGCGCAGCCGGTCATCGCGAGGTGCGGCATCGCGCCGCCGGAGCCGGGGCAGCCGAAGCCGTACTCCGTGATCTGACCGGGGCAGCTCGGCGCGTTCGAGGTGACGGTCACGGTGCCGAGGTTCGAGTCGGTCTTCCCGTCCCACGCGGCGAACGTGAACGGAGTCGTACCGACGAAGCCCGGTTCCGGGTACCACGTCGCGGTCGCGCCGGCGACGCCGACCGAGCCGTGCTCCGGTTGGCTCACGATCCGATACGTGAGCGAATTGCCGTCCGAGTCCGAGCCCGTGAGATCGATCGCGATCGCGACGTCGTTGGGTGTCGCGACCGACTTGCTGGTGACGGCCGGCGCGTGGTTGGTGGTCGGTTGCTCGCTGCTCGGGCCGTTGTGGCACGCGTAACAGGAGATCTGGAAGCCGCGCCAGAAGTTCTTCGTGCCGAAGTCGCCCGTGTTGATGGTGCGGTTCGCCTGCGAGCGCGAGAGCACGGTGCCGCGGTCATCCGCGCCATGGCAAGCGCGGCACTGGTTGACGCCGGAGCCTTCCGCGACGCTGCCGTGCGACGAGACCCACGCCGCTCCCAGCGGGTGCATTCCGTGCGGCCCGCCGTTCACGGTCGCGGGCGTGGTGCCGTGGCACGCACTGCACTCGACGAGCATCCCGACGTGACCCTGGATCTGCTGGCTCATGAGGTTGTCATTCGGATGCGCGGCCGGGTACTCGGCGTGCGTCGAGCCGTGGCAGGCCTCGCACTGCAGGCCGCCGTGTCCGTCGGAGAATCGATAGAGGTCGAAGCCCGGCGCGGGAGTGTTCGCGTCGGTCGCGAACTTCGAGTTCGCCGGCACGTGCGGGACGCCGTTCTGATCGAACACCGAGGTGAAGCGGATCTGCCCGGAGTTCTGCGTCGCGGTGCCGGTGTGGCACTGCTGGCAGGACGGCTGCGCGAGCCATCCGACGCGACCCGGCGTCCCAACCTTGCTCATGCCGCCGTGACAGCTCTGACACTGCATCGCGAGCGAGCCGTCGGAGGCGACCGCCGCGCCCATCGCGCCGCGCAGGCAGCGCGTCACGGAACCGGGGTGGCAGGTGTAGCAGGCGCTCCGGTTCGCGACGGCCTCGAGCTCGAGGCCGTTCGTGTCCTTCACGTGCGCGTGGAACGCGTGGATCGCCTCGGTGAGCGGCTGCACGCCGGCGAGTCCAGAACCCGGGAGCGCGTTCGAGAGGTGGCACTTCGCGCACAGGATCGACGTGCCCGCCTTCGCGGTCGCGAAGAGGCCGCTCGCGAGGTACCCCGCGGTCGAGAGCGCGGACGCGTAGGTCGGGTCGTTCTTCTGCCGCTCGTCGTGCAGGCGGAGCACGTTCCAGCGGTAGTCGTCGACGTGATTCGGGTCGAACACCCAGCCGGCGACCGGCTTCGCCCACGGGCTCCCGCCTGACGAGTGGCAGCGGCTGCAGTCCATCTCGTCCGAGACCGGCGTGACGTTCGCCGCGCTGCCGATGACCGCGCCGCCCGCGGCGCGCGCGACGGCCTTCAGCATGGGGTAGGTATTGTTCTGCATCGCGTCGTCGGTCGGCGTGATCGGGACGCCGTTCGCCTTGAACCACCGGAACGCGGCCTCATACGGGATCGGCTGCGGCACGTTCGCGAGCCCGGGCATCGCGTTGCCCGCGAGGCCGACGTCGGGCGCGAGCGCCACACCGAACAACGCGGGCACGTACTGCCAGAAGTCGGTCTTGCCGACCGACGTGAGGTTGATCGAGCCCGTGGGGTCCGCGATGCCTTCGTAGGTCACCGTGCACGTGCTCGGGTCCGTCACGAGATGTCCGCCCGAGATCACCTGCACCGTGAAGTCGTTGAACGGCGGGAGCAGGCAGAACACGCGGTAGCCCGGATCCATGCAGTGCATGCCGAGATCGTTCCACGCGATCACTCGGTTCTGCGCGCGGCCGGTCGGCGCGACCATCGCGGCCAGCGCGAGCACCGCGCCGGCGACCGCGACTCGACCCTTCGTTCGCCGTCGTGCGAACGCGGACGTGGACTCATTCGGATCGAACGCGCGAACTCGGGCAAGCGCGGACGTCATGTCGATCTCTCGCGAGGGGTTGTCGATTCGGAAAGAAGTGCGGGCGCGCCGAACCGGCACGCGCTCGTGCGACGCGAACCGACGCTTCGCTGTTCTGCGCTTTCGAATTCGTTCTCACGACGCTGCACGGCCGCAACGGCGAGCGCGAGTTTTCGCCCGCACGCGCGCGCCGACCGCGCAATCCCTACCGCGGCGAACCCGACGCCGCGCACTCACCGCGCAATCCGCACCGCGGCCATTTCCGCACTGGTGCGCCGCGGGCGCGCCGACTTCTCGCGCTGCGTCCGTCGTCCGATCAGACCGTGAGATCGGTCAGTCGATTCCCGCGCGAGATCCCCGCGATCACGAGCTTGAGCTCGTCCGGATTGTCGGCCGTCGCGAGAGCATCGTGATAGTCGATGCGCCCTTCCTTGAAGAGCCGCGCGAGGCACTGATCGAACGTCTGCGTCCCGAAGAACTCGCCGTCCGCCAGCACCTTCGGCAGCTCCGACGTGCGGCCTTCCTTCAGCGCTTCGCGCACGGACGGGGTGTTGAGAAGGAGCTCGACCGCCGGCATGCGGCCCGCGCCGTCGATCGTGTTCATCAGACGCAGCGAGATGACGCCCTGCAGAACCATCGAGAGCTGCATGCGGACGAGGCCGTGCTGCTCGGGCGGGAAGTAGGACAGAATGCGCTCGACCGTCTGCACCGCGTTGATCGTGTGCAGCGTCGACATCACGAGGTGGCCCGACTCGGCCGCGTTGATCGCGGCTTCGATCGTCTCCTTGTCGCGCATTTCGCCGAGCACGATGACGTCGGGCGCCTGGCGCAAGCAGTACTTCAGCGCCGTGAAGAAGGTCCGCGAGTCGTGGCCGATCTCGCGCTGCGTGATGAGGCAGTTCTTGTCGGTGAACACGTACTCGATCGGGTCCTCGATCGTGATCACGTGCCGCGACAGGTTCTCGTTCATGTACTCGATCATCGACGCGAGCGTGGTCGACTTGCCCGAGCCCGCGACTCCCGTCGCGAGGACGAGGCCGCGCTTCTGCTGGGAGAGCCTCTCGAGCTGCGCCGCCGGGAGCGACAGGTCCGCGAACGACGGCACGTGGCTCTTGATGTAGCGGAACACCATGCCCGGCTTGCCGAGCTGCTTGAAGACGTTCACGCGGAAACGGCCGAGTTCGACGATCTCGTAGGCGAGGTCGACCTCGTCACCCGCGACGTATCGCTCCATCTGCAGCGAGTCGAGCAGCTCGCCGACGTAGCGCATCGCCACGTCCTCCGTGACGCACTCGTCGCTGATCGGCTCGACGCGGCCGCGCACGCGCAACGACGGCAGCGCGCCGGTCTTGCAGATCAAGTCGGACGCGCCGGCCTCGACGGTGCGACGCAGCAGTTCGTGGAGCGTGAGCATGGCGACTCCCGGACGGACGATCGGTGTTTCCTGATCGTCCGGCGGGGCTCCGAACTGGAGCGGGAAACCGCTCAGGAGCCGGCGGTCTCGCGGGCCGTCCGCATGCGGAGGACGAGCTCTTCGAGCAACGCGTCGACGCCTTCGCGCGTGACCGACGAGACGGGGAACGCCGCGATGCCGTGCGACTTCAACTCCTCGATCTCACCGCGCAGGTCTTCCGCGAGGTCGATCTTCGTCAGCACGACGAGCTCGGGCTTCGCCGCGAGCTCTCCGCCGAACGCCTCGATCTCTCGCCGCACGGCGCGATACGCGGCGAGCGGCGGGAGATGACCCGATGCATCGACCAGGTGCAGCAGCACGCGCGTGCGCTCGACGTGGCGCAGGAAGCGCGCGCCGAGTCCCTTGCCCTTCGACGCGCCCTCGATGAGGCCCGGGACGTCGGCGACGATGTAGCGCTCGTAGTCGTGCTCGACGATGCCGAGGTTCGGCGCGAGCGTGGTGAACGGGTAGTCCGCGATCTTCGGCCGGGCGTGCGAGAGAGCAGCGAGCAACGTCGACTTGCCGGCGTTCGGGAAGCCGACGAGCCCCGCGTCAGCGATCAACTTCAGCTCGAGCGCGATCGTGCGCGCTTCGCCTTCATCGCCCTCTTCCGCGCGGCGCGGCGTGCGCTCGGTGGCGGACGAGAACCGCGCGTTGCCGCGGCCGCCCTTGCCGCCGCGAGCGATGATCACTTCGTCGCCCGAGCGCGCGAGGTCTTTCAGCACGTGACCGCGCGCGGCATCCTTCACGAGCGTGCCGCACGGCACGGTGAGGACGAGGTCGTCGCCGTTCTTGCCCGAGCTCTTGTTCTGTCCGCCGCCCTTGCCGTCCTTCGCCTTGAAGATGCGGCTCGCGCCGAGGGACTCGAGAGAGAGCAGCTTCGCGTCGGCGCGGATGACGACGTCGCCGCCCTTGCCGCCGTCGCC
This sequence comes from uncultured Phycisphaeraceae bacterium, assembly GCA_964580365.1. Classification (GTDB taxonomy): domain Bacteria; phylum Planctomycetota; class B15-G4; order B15-G4; family JADJEK01; genus CAZBOK01. The sequence goes on along the minus strand of CAZOLL010000109.1, from coordinate 2,128 downwards.
GCCGTCGGGCCCGCCCTTCGGAATGTACTTCTCGCGCCGGAACGACACGCGGCCGTTGCCGCCGTCGCCGGCTTTGACGGAGATCTCGAGCTCGTCCTTGAACGGCACGGAAGGTCACGGGCGCCGTGAAGGCGCGCGCGCGGGCTCCGCCAGGGGCGAAGCGTTCAGTTCGACTCGGCGGGCAGCGGATCCACGTGGATGCGCGTGCGCGTGCCGCCGGAGAACCGCACGATGCCGTCGGTCAGCGCGAAGATCGAGAAGTCGCGCGCGAGCTTCGTGTTCTTGCCCGGGAAGAAGCAGGTGCCGATCTGCCGGACGATGATCGAGCCGGCCGCGACGACCTGGCCCGAGTACGCCTTCACGCCGCGGTTCTGCGGATTCGAGTCGCGGCCGTTGCGCGACGACCCTTGGCCCTTCTTGTGTGCCATGACACGGTTCCTTTCGGGGTCGTTCGCTCAGCCCTTGATCGAGTCGATGCGGACCTGCGTGAGGTGCTGGCGGTGTCCGTAGCGACGGCGATAGTTCTTCCGGCGCTTGTACTTCTGCACGTAGATCTTCGGACCCTTCACGTCGGCCTCGACGATCGCGGTGACCGCAGCGCCCTTCACGGTCGGCGTGCCGACCTTGCCGTCGATGAAGAGCACTTCGCCGAAGGTGATGGTGTCGCCCGCCTTCAGGCCGGTCCGCTCGATGCGGATCTTGTCGCCTTGCGCCACGCGGAACTGGTGGCTGCCGTCCTTGATGATGGCGTACACGGGGATCTCCGGTCGAAATGAGCCGAGCACTTTACCGGCGGGCTTGGCGGGGATCAACGGCGCGGACGGGATTCGGGCCCTCGCGGCCCGGGTCCGCGAAGGCTGGGACGGGAAGCGGAATCACTGTCGCCGGTTCGCCGGTGAACCGGTCGACCGGCTGACCGGACAGACCGGCAACCGGGGCCCGAGCGCCGGTACCCGGTGACCAGGAACACGGAGAACAGAGACCCGGAGAACCGGCGAGACGCGCGAGTTGCCGGGTCTCGGGTCTCCTGTCACGGTCCTCGGGTCACCGGTGCAAGGCGTTCGGGCCCCGGTTGCCGGGTTGCCCGGGTTGCCCGGTTGCCCGGTTCGCCGGTGAACCGGTTGACCGGAGACCCGGCAACGGCCTGGATGCGGCCACTGCATCTCAGCCCGCGCCTTCTTGCGTAACGGCGACGGGGGCGCGCCGCTTCGAGACGGTGGTTCAATCGCTCGACGACGGGCGTCGATCGCGTTGGCGCTTGCCGCGGGCGACTGGCAACAAGGATTGCGTTACCTGGACCCACGGGGAAACCTTGTGCAGCGATCAACTCTCCTCTCGCACCGGCGCGCGTGCGCTCGCGCGAACGATCGCTCCCGAGGTTTCCTGCCGGAGGCCTGTCATGACCCACACGCGTTCGTCGCTCCGAGTCGTGTTCGGTGTCGCAGTGATCGCCGCGGCGCTGGCCGCGCGCGCAGCCGCGGGAGTCACGGCCGTCGACCCGGGGGGCGGGCCGGGCGGCGCGCTGCTGCAGGCCGCGATCGACGCGTCGAGCGCGGGAGACCTGATCATCGTCCGCGCCGGCGACTACTCGGCGGTCGCGCCGATCGTCGTGAACGGCAAGCCGGTCACGATGCAGTGCGACGCGGCGTCGCCCGTCGCGCTCGCGGGCCTGAAGATCGACTCGATCGGCGCCGGTGCCCGCTTCGTCGCGCGCGGCTTCACGATCGAGGCGGCGGCGGGCATCCTGGTGCGCACCGGCGTCGAGGTGACGAACTGCGCGGGAACCGTGTGGCTCGAGGAGTGCACCATCGCCGGCAACGACGGCGCGCCGCTCCCGCCGTTCGCGGTCAACCCCGGCGGCATCGGCCTGCGCGCGACCGGCGCATCGAACCTCGTCGTCGAGCGCTGCTCCCTCGCGGGCGGCGACGGCGCCTATCTCGCCAGCATCGTGAACTGGATCTCGAACGGCGGGCACGGCGCGCGCTTCGAGTCGAGCACCGTGACGGTGCACGACTCGACGTTCCTCGGCGGCGACACGGGCAGCGGCCCCGCGCCCAGCAGCAGCTCGATCGTCGCGGGCTCGGGCATCTCCATGCTCGCCACGACGCTGAACTGCGCGGGCAGCTCC
>CAZOLL010000108.1:0-10582 GCA_964580365.1 uncultured Phycisphaeraceae bacterium | reverse complement strand
GTCGAGAGCAGCTTGCGAAAGCGCGACGCGAGGTCGCGCTGCGCCTTCGGCACCAGCTCGGTCATGAGACGCGACACGCTGCCAAGGACGTCGACCGCGGGGAACCGGCCGCGCTCCGCGATCGTGCGCGACAGGATCACGTGTCCGTCGAGCAGCGACCGCGCCGCGTCGGCGAGCGGGTCGGTGAGGTCGTCGCCCTCGACGAGCACCGTGTAGATGCCGGTGATCGATCCGCCGTGGAAGGCGCCGGGACGTTCGAGGAGCTTCGGCAGCTGGCTGAACAGGGACGGCGGGTAGCCCTTCGCGGTCGGCGGCTCGCCGAGCGCGAGCCCGATCTCGCGAGATGCCGCGGCGAAGCGCGTGAGCGAGTCCATCACGAGCAGCACGTTCTTGCCCTCGTCGCGGAACGACTCCGCGATCGCGGTGGCGGTGAACGGCGCTTTCGCGCGGATGAGCGGGGGCGAGTCGGATGGCGCGGCGACGACGACCGCTCGCGCGAGTCCGGCCGCGCCGAGGGAATTGCGCACGAAGTCGTAGACCTCGCGACCGCGCTCGCCGATCAGGCCGATCACGGTCACGTCGGCCTCCGAGCGCGCGGCGAGCGCGCCGAGCAGCGTGCTCTTGCCGACGCCGGCGCCGGCGAAGATGCCGATGCGCTGGCCGCGGCCGAGCGTGAGCAGTCCGTCGATCGAGCGCACGCCCGTGACGAGGGCGTCGCGGATCGGCCGGCGCGCCGCCGGAGACGGCGGGTCGCGGAAGACGGGCACGCGGCGCGCCGAGTCGATCGGCGGACCGCCGTCGAGCGGACGGCCGAGGCCGTCGAGGACGCGACCGAGCAGCGTCGGACCGGCGGGAGCCGTGAGCGGCGCATGCAGCGCGCGCACCGCGGACCCGGGCGCGATCCCCGCGAGATCGGTGAACGGCATCAAGACGGTGGTGTCGCCCTTGAAGCCGATCGCTTCGGCGATCATCGACTTGCCGCCGGCCGCGCCGTCCGCGTCGATCTCGCACAGCTCGCCGAGGCGCATCGACAGGCCGCGGCATTCCGCGGTGATGCCGATGACGCGAGTGATCGCGCCGGTCAGCGGGTAGGTCTCGACGTTCTCGACGAGGTCGAGGTAGCGGGTGAGGTCGATCACGGAGCCGTTGCTCACGACGACTCCCCCGCCTGCGAGTTTTCACCGAGGAGAGAGCGCTCGATGCGGGCGATCTCTCGGGACAGGTCGATCTTCACACGGCGCATGTCGCAGTCGACCTCGCAAGCGCCGGGCGCGAGCGACGGGTCGGCGACGAAGTGCGTCCGCGGGCCGGGCGCGGCGGCGTCGGACGCGGCGATCGCCTTCGAGAGCGTCGCGATCGTCTCGGGCGCGGCGCGCACCACGACCGCCTTCGGCTCGCGCAGGCCTTCGGTCACCCGGGCGAGCGCTTCCTGGACCAGCGCGCTCGCGTCGAATCCCGGTGCGGTCTGGTTGGCCGCGACCTGGGTCTGCGCGTTCGCGCGCGCCCGCACCCCGCCCTGCGGTTCGCGCGCGCGGAGCTCCGCCGCGGCCGCGTGCTCGCGCGACTCGAGCCGCTGGTCCACGGAACGGCGCAGCGCGGTCATCGTCTCTTCGACGCGCTTCCCGTCCGCGGCGACCGGCGCAGGCGCGCGCTCGGTCGCGCTGGCCGCAGCCGCGTCGCCGGCGACGCCGGACTCGCCCCCGAGGTCCGGCCGCGCAGACGCCCTCGGGCCGCGCGGCGACGGCGCGGCGCCGTGCAGGTGCACCGCGACCGGCAGGCGACCGACTCGGACCCGCAGCTCACTGGACAAGCGCGTCCTCCGACTCGTTCGCGAACTTGATCTCGCCGCGCTGGATCAGGTCGAGCGCGACCGCGGCGATCTCGGCCTGCGCCTTTCGCACTTCGGACAGGCGCACCGCGCCGAGCGTGTCCTTTTCCTCGGCGACGCGCTCCTGCGCGCGCTTCGAGAGGTTCGCGAGCACGCACGCGGCCGATTCGGGCGTCGCGCCCTTGAGCGCGAGGGCGAGGACCTTGCCGTCGATCCCCGCGAGAATGCGCTGGATGTCGCGCGGCCCGAGCTTCTGCAGGTCCTCGAAGGTGAACATCTGGTCCTTCACCTTCTGGGCGCACTGCGGATCGGTCGCCTCGAGGTTCGTGAGCATCGCTTTGCGCGCGTCGTCGTTGAACTTGTTCAGCATCTTCGCGACGCTCTTCAGCCGATCTTCCTGGCCGCCGGCCGAGTGCTTCTCGTCGAGCGAGCGGGCGCGGTCGACGACTCCTTCGAGGAGCGTCACGAGCATCCGGTCCGTCGTCGGCTGCATCAGCGCCATGCGCTGGACCAATTCCTGCTGCAGCTCGGTCGTGAAGTGCGGCAGCGCTTCGGCGGCTTTCGCCGAGCCGATCGCGAGCAGGATCGCCGCGATGACCTGCGGGTGCTCCTTCGCGAGCAGGAACGCGAACGAGGCACCGTCGAGGATCTCGAGCCGAGCGCGCGCCTTGTCGACGCGCTTCACGAACTGCATGCGTTCCGCGTAGCCCGTGCCGTCCTGGCCGAGCGCACGCGCGAGCAGGCCCGCGATCGCGTCGGTGGGCGCGGCGACGCCGTTCGACTTCTTCAGGCCTTCGCGGAAGTCCTTCAGCAGGTCTTCCTGCATCTCGCGATCGAGAAACGTGTCCGACATGTCGGCGAGGGCCTCGGTGACGGCGCGGCGCTCCGAGTCGGGCAACGCCTTCAAGAGCTCGGCCGCGGTGGCGTGGTCGAGCGCGAGAAGGAACGTCGCGACTTTCTTGGAGCCCGCGTTCGCCATCAGTTCTGCGCCCCCTCCTGCATCCAGTCGCGCAGCACGCGCGTCGCGCGCTCCTTGTTGCGCTCGACCGCGAGCTTCACGAGGTCGCGAACGGGGATCGTGTCATCGTCGAGCGGGAGCAGCTGCTCGGCCGTCTGTCCCGCGACTCCGGTCGAGCCGCCGGCGTCGCCGCCGGCGGAAGCGACGGTGCCCTGGCCGCGCACGCCGCGATTGCCGCTCGCCGCGACGCCGCCCGCCCCTCCGAACGCGTTCGGCCGGGCCGGCTCGCGCTTGGAGGCGACCTTCAGGACGCGCAGGAGGATCACCACCGCGCCGATGATCCCGAGCGCCTCGAGGCCGCGCTCGATGAGAACCGGGACCAGCGTGCTGCCGCCGGGCGCCGGCTCGGCCGGCGCGTCCGCGGTGGCGAACGCATAGGAGAGCGTGCTGATCGTGTCGCCGCGGCGCGTGTCGAAGCCGACCGCGGTCTTCACGACGTTCTCGATGCGCGGTAGGTCGGCCTCGTGCGCCTTGTCGACGACGAGCGCGACCGAGAGACGCTTCAGGACCGGCGCCGTCGACTGCCGCTCGGCGACCGTGCGGCCGACGTTGTACGTGGTCGTCGCGGTCTCCTGCTTCTCGTCGCTCGGGCTCGCGTCCGCCTTCGCGGACGGGTCCTTGATGGCGCTCTCGGCGCCGACCGCGCCGTCGGCGGCGGTCGATCCGGACTTCGTCGAGTGCGACTCCACCGTTTCGCTCGCGACGGTGCCCGTCGGGGAGTACTTCTCGGACGTCTCGCGCAGGCGTTGGTAGTCGAACTCCATCGCGACGCGAACGTCGGCCTTCACACCGATGCGCGTCAGCATCTCTTCGGCGCCGCGACGCCGGGTCTCCTCTTCGCGCGCGCGGAACTCGAGCTGGTTGTCCGCCTCGGCGGCGGTCGGGTCGCCGCCGTTCTTCGACAGCAGACGCATCTCCGTGTCCATGACGCGCACGTCGGAGGCGTCGAGTCCCTCGACCGCGCCGGCCACGAAGTGCTGGATCGCCTGGACGTTCGACGCCGGCAGCACGCCGCCGGCGCGCAGCTTCAGCACGACCGATGCCTTCGGCTGCTGGTGATCCCCGACGAACGGCGAGCGGCGCGGCGTGCTGATGCGCACCGAAGCGGACTCGACCGCGTCGAAGCTCGCGACGTCGCGGGCGAGCTGGCCCTCGATCGCGCGGCGGTAGTTGACGTTCTGCACGAAGTCGGAGACGCCGAAGTTCGACTTGTCGAACAGCTCCCAGCCGGTGCCGGTGCCGCGCGGCAGACCCGCGCTCGAGACGCGCATGCGCAGCTCGGCGACCTTGTCCTTCGGCACCCACACCGAACGGCCGCCGTCGCGCACCTCCGGCTCGACTCCCGCGGCGCGCAGCTCGTCGACGACCGCGCTCGCGTCGCTCGGCTCGAGTCCGCCGAACAACAGCGCAGGGTCCGGGCGCGACGCGAGCCAGATCGCGCCGACGATTCCGAAGCCGAGGACCAATGCGGACAGGATCGCGAGACCGCGCTGCTGCGGGGTCCCGCCGGTCCACATGCCCTTCAGTTGATCGAGGATGGCTTTCAAGTCGGTGTCTCGGGTGATCGTTTCGTTTCAGCGCGCCGTCAGATCGGCATGCGCTGCATCTCCTGGTATGCCTCGACCAGACGGTTCCGGACTTCCAGCACCGTGCGGAACGCAAGCTCCGCCTCGGTCAACGCGACCATCACCTGGTGGACGTCGGTCGGCTCGCCCTTCGCCAACGACTCGACGAGGCGATCGGACTTCGCTTCGGCGCCGCTCGCGTTCTCGACGAGCTTCGAGAACAGCTCGCCGAAGCCGCCGTTGCCGGACGTTTTCGATGCGCCGGCCGAGCCGGCCTGCGTCGCGATCGCGCCGATCGAGGAGACGTCGAGGGACATCAACCCCTCCCGATCCGCAGCGCGGCGTCGACCATGGTGCGGAAGGCGCGCACGGCGCGCAGCGACGCCTCGTAGCTGCGCATCGCCTGCATCAGGTCGACCATCTCGAACATCGGGTCGACGTTCGGGTAGCTGACGTAGCCGTCCTTGTCGTGTTCGGGGTGACCCGGGTCGTAGACGCGGCGCAGGTCGCTCATGTCCTTCACGACGCCCTTCACCTTCACGGTCGGCAGCCGCTCGGAGTCGCCGACGCTGCCGTCCATCACCGACTCGAACACGACCTCGCGGCGGCGGTACGGGCCGCCGTCCTGCGACTTCACTGTGTTCGCGTTGGCCAGGTTCGCCGCGATGACCTCGAGTCGCTTGCGCTCGGCCGCGAGGCCGGAGCCGGCGATGTCGAGCACTCGGAACGCGTGCATCTCGCTCATCGGTCAGCCTCCTCGCTCAACCGCGGCCCGTGATCGCCGAGCGCATCAGCGCGGCCTTCGCCGTGAGCGCGATCGACAACGTCTGGTAGGAGATCTCGACGCGGCCGAGCTCGGCGCTCTCGCGCTCCGGGTCGACGTTGTTGCCGTCGCCGTCGCCGCGCTTCTTGTCCTCCTTGATCCGCGGCGCGAACGAGCCGCCGCGCGCGGCGCGGTCGAGCTGGTCCTCGAACGACACCTCGCGGCGCCGGTAACCCGGCGTGCTCTGGTTCGCGAGGTTCGCGGACGTCACGCGGTGGCGCAGCGCCAATCCGTCGAGCGCTGCGGTGATCAACCGGTAGTCGGACCCGCTCACGCGTCCCTCCCTTCGATCGCGACGATCTCCGCCTTCTTCGCGGTCGCGCGGCGCGGGCCGCCGACCTCGATGCCCAGCTTGCGGTAGCGCGCGATCTTGTTCGTCAGCGTCCTCGAGGTCACGCCGAGCAGACGCGCGGCTTCCTTGCGGCTGTTGTTGGTGCTCTCGAGCGTGCGCAGGATCATCGCGCGCTCCAGCTCGTCGAGGCTGCGGCCGACGTGCTTCGAGACGTCGAGCTCGTCCTTCGCCTTGCCGTCGCCGATGCGGATGTGCTCGCGCTCGAGCGTCTCGCCCGGGTCGAGCACGACCGCGCGCTCGATCGTGTTCTCGAGCTCGCGCACGTTGCCTGGCCAGTGGTACGCGGTGAGCAGCGCCATCGCGTCTTGCGACACGTCACGGACGCGCGCGCCGTTCTCGTGCGCGGCGCGCTGGACGAAGTGGCGCACGAGGCCCTCGATGTCTTCGCGGCGCTCGCGCAGCGGCGGGATGCGCAGGCTCACGACCTGCAGGCGGTAGTAGAGGTCCTCGCGGAACTCGCCGGCGCGGATCGCCTGCTCGAGATCGCGGTTGGTCGCTGCGATCGCGCGCACGTCGGTCGCGATCGTCTTGCTGCCGCCGACGCGCTCGAACTCGCGCTCTTCGAGCACGCGCAGGAGCTTCGCCTGCAGCGACGCGCTCGTCTCGCCGATTTCGTCGAGGAACAACGTGCCGCCGTCGGCCAGCTCGAAACGGCCCTCGCGGCGCTGGACGGCGCCGGTGAACGCGCCCTTCTCGTGGCCGAAGAGCTCCGACTCGAGCAGCGTCTCGGCGAGCGCGGCGCAGTTCACGCGGACGAACGGCCGCGCGTGGCGCGGACTCTCGTCGTGGATCAGCCGAGCGAACAGCTCCTTGCCCGTTCCGCTCTCGCCCGTGATCAGCACGGTGGCGCGCGAGCGCGCGACGCGGATCGCGGTCTCGACGAGCTCGCGCAGCTTTCGGCTCTTGCCGATGATCGCCGGTGCGGCGCTGCCACTCGTTCGCGCCTGCGCCGCGGGCAGCGGCTCGTTCGCCAGCAGGCGGCCCTGGACGCTCTCGATCACGGTCTCGACGCGCTCCGGGGAGAGCGGCTTCGAAATGAAGTCGGTCGCTCCTTCCTTCAGCGCGCGCACGGCGGTCTCGACCGAGCCATACGCCGTGATCAGAACGACCGGCACGTCGCGTCCGGTCGCGCGGATGCGGCGCAAGAGCGTGAGCCCGTCGTCGCCCGGCATGCGCAGATCGGAGAGCACGAGGTCCACGTCCTGCTCGCACAAGAGGCGGAACGCGTCCGCGGCGTTGCCCGCCGCGCGCACCGCGAAACCCTTCGCGCCGAGGAACTCGGTGAGGAAGTCGCGCGCGAGCGCGTCGTCGTCTGCGACCAGCACGGACCGGATCATTGAACGCTCGTCTCCTTCGGGGGGATTCCGGCGGGCAGCGCGAGCCGGAACCCCGCGCCCGTGCCGATGCCCGGCACGAGCGACACGGTCCCGCCGTGCAGCTCCGCGATGCGCGCGACCAGCGCGAGGCCGAGGCCGGCGCCGTCGCTCTTCGTGCTGAAGAACGGCTCGAACACGGTGGCGCGGAGCGCGGCGGACACTCCGGGGCCGGAGTCGCGCACGTACAGCGCGACGACGTCGCCTTCGCGGCGGGCGGACAGCTCGAGCTGCCCTTCGCCGTTCATCGCCTCGATCGAGTTCTGGATCAGGTTGACGAGCGCCTGCTCCACGCGCGTCGCGTCGGCGCGCACCGTGAGGCCGGCCGGTTCGACCTTGCGGCGCGCCCGCACTCCGCGCGCGGCGCCCTCCTTCGCGGCGAGCACGCGCTCGAGCGACTCGGCGAGGAGCTGCTCGGCGTCGACCTCGCCCGTCTTCATCGGCCGCGGGCGCGCGAGGAACAGGACGCTGTCGATGATCGCGTCGGCGCGCTCGACGCCTTCGCAGATGCGTCGGGTCCAGCGGCGCTCCGTCTCGGCGTTCTCGGACTTCTGGAGCTGACGATGCAGCATCCCAGCGAAGCCGCGGATGCCGGAGAGCGGGTTGCGGATCTCGTGCGCGATGATCGCGGCCATGCGGCCCAGCTCCGCGAGGCGGTCGAGGCGGCGCACTTCTTCCTGGAGCGCCTTCACCTCGGAGCGGTCGTTCATCACTTCGACCAGGCCGAGCGCGTTGCCGGCCGCGTCGTCGACGGTGAGGACCGCGCCGTCGACGATCCGCGCCTCGGCGCCGGGCGTCATCACGCGCTCGGCGATTGGGCTCGGGCCGTCGGGCAGGCGCAGGAGCGGGTTGCCGGCGCGATCGACGATCGACGAGGCGGGGCGGCCGACCAGCTCGTGCACCGAGCGCTCGAGCAACCGCTCCGCGGCCGGGTTCACCATCAGCAGCGTGCCGTCGGTCGCCGCGACCACGACACCGGACGGGATCGCGCGGAGCACCGCCGCGAGCGAGCCCGACAGGTTCTCGAGCTGCGCGACCTTCTCCTCGAGCCGGCGGTTCGCGTCGGCCAACTCGCGATCGAGCTTCGCCGCGCTCTGGCGCAGGCCGTCGTACGCCGCGTTCAAGCGGTTCGCGACCTCGGAGAACGCCTGGAACGCGCGCATCAAGTCGCGCGGCTCCGTGCATGCGGCGAGGTCGGGAGCAGAAGGCAAGTCCTGCTCGATCATCGGTGGCCCTCCTCGCTCGGGTTCTTCTTCGCGGGACTCGAGGCCGCTTCGTCGCGCTCCGACAGCGGGTCGGGGCCGACGACGCCTTCGTGGACGTGCTCGAGGAGCTCGATCTGCCGGCGCGCGGCGTCGGCGATCACCGGTGCGCTCGCGTCGGTCGCGGCGCGCTCGAACGCCGCCTTGGCCTCGTCGCGCCGCTTCGCGGCCACCAGCGCGGCGCCGAGGATGTAGGAGGTGCGCGACGACATGGACTGCAGCGCTTCGCCCGAGAGCAAGCGGACGACCTCCTGGTGCTGACCCGCGCGGAACAACAGCTCCGCCTCGCGTGCGACGTCCTTGGTCGGGACCTTCGCGAGCCGCTTCGGTGCAGGAGCCGGCGCGGACGCGATCGGCGTGTGCTCCACGACCGGAGGCGTGAGCGCCTTCTCGACCTTGTCCAGCGGGCTCGCGCTGTCCTCGATCGACGTCGCGGACTGGACGTTCAACAGGTGGCGGCGCGCGCGCAGCATCGCGACCTCGTTCATCAGGCCGCGCAGCTCGCCGACGTGGCTCGCGTCGAGACCGAGCAGGTCGAGATCCTCCGCGCGCCCTTCGGCCGCTGCGACGATCGCCGCGCCGTGCTCGCCGCCCGACGACAGTCCGTCAGCGGTCCGGCGCAGGCGCTCCACTTCCAACTCGAACACCTTCAGCGTTTCGGCATCGAGCGGGGCGACGTCGACCACGCTCGGCGGCTTCGCGGGCGCCGGCGCCGTCGTCTCGACGACGGCGGGGCCGGACGCGGGCTGCGATGCCGGTTGCGAAGCCGGTGGCTCCGCGGCGGGCGGGTTCGCCGGCTGCGAGGCCGGCCTTTCGGGAGTCTCGCCCGCGGGCTGCGACGCCGCCTCGATGGCAGGTTGCGACGCCGGCGGGTTCGCGGGCTGCGACGCCGGATCGGTCTGGCCGAGCGCGGCGGACCCGAACGCCGCGAGCGCGGCGACCACGGAAACACGAATCGCGAGACGCGAGTTCATCGACGGTCTCCCGGATTCGGCTCCGGCAGGAGCGCGTCGAGGTCGCCGTTCATCAGGGCCACCGCGCGGTCGAACGCGTTCAGCCGCAGAAGCGCTTCGGTGCCGAGGTCGATCGCGGAGCTCGTGACCTTCGCCGAGAGGTCGTCGCAGTCGAGCAGCTTCTGCACCACGTCGCGCGCGCGGCCCGGCTCACCCGTCGCAAGCAGCGCGCGCGCGATGCCGAGCTCGGCGTCGCCGTGCGCCTCGGGGTACTTGAGCGCGTCCTGGAACAGCAGTCGCGCGTGCTCCGGCTCGTTCTGGTCGAGCGCGAGCTGCGCGGAGCGCAACGCGAGGCGCGCGGCCGCGGACGGCTTGGAGATCCGCTCCGCCTCGTAGAGATGCCGGCGCGCGCGCTTGTCGAGGCCGAGCTCCTCGCAGACGTCCGCGACCAGCACGTGCGCGCGCAGCTTCGCGGCGACGCCCGTGTCGGGAACCGTGAGCGCCCGCTCCGCGAACAGGAGCGCGGCGGGACGGTCGCCCGCGCGGCGCGCCAGCTCCGCGCACGCGACCAGCGCCGCCGGGACGTCGAATGCGCCCGGAGAATGCTGCATCCACTCGGAGACCACGGCCTCCGACTCCGAAGAATCGCCGGCGTCGAGCAGCGCGAGCGCGAGCATCGGTCCGAACGGACCGTGCGCATCCGGATCGAAGCGCCACAGGTCCTGAAGGAGCATGACCGCGCCGTGAGCGTCGCCGGCGTCTTCGAGCGCACCCGCCGCTTCCGCGACGACCGCGACGGTCTGAGGCTCGAGCGGCGCCACGCGGAGCAGCGCGCCGCGAAGGTCCGAGATCTCGCGCAGCCGCTGTTCGGCGACGAGGATGACGAGCACCCGCGCGAGGATCTCCTCGGACGCTTCGCGGTCGCTGGTGCGATCGAGCGTCGCCTTCAGGAGGCCGAGCGCACGCACGCGGTCACCGACGGCGGCGTAGCAATCGGCGAGGAGGATCTCCGCGCCGCGCGAGGACGGCGAGTGCGGGAAGCGCGAGAGCAACGTCTCGAAAGTCGTGTAGGCGGCAGACCAGTCGCCGACGCGGCGGTACAGCTCCGCCGTGCCGCGCAACGCGCGCGCGGCGACGTCGGCATCGCGCTGGCGCGTGAGCGCCATCTCGTAGAAGCGGTGCGCGGCGTCGAGCGCAAGCGGCCGCTCGGTGTTCGCGTCGGGCGCCGGCGGGCCGAGCACGCGGAAGCCGGACAGTTCGCGCGCGACGTCGCATCCGGAAGCGGCGGCGAGCAGGTCGACCGTGAAGTCCGCCCGGCGCTCGCGCAGGTCCACCGAGACGATCGTCGTGCGGAGCGGCTCCGCGGCGGCCTTGTCGATCAGGATCGAGACGCCGCCTTCGTCGGCAA
>CAZOLL010000107.1:0-10591 GCA_964580365.1 uncultured Phycisphaeraceae bacterium | reverse complement strand
GCTGGTCGCGCTCGCGCTTGGCGGCTCCATCGCGACGCCGGACGGCGGCATCACCGCGCCGGTCGTCGTCGTGAACGACATCGACGACCTGAAGAAGAACCCGATCGACGCGAAGGGGAAGATCGTCCTCTTCAACAAGAGGATGGGACCGGACGCGAACGGGAACATGCTCGGCTACGGCGACGTGGTTCCGCAGCGATCGAACGGCGCGATCGAGGCTGCGAAGTGCGGCGCGGTCGGCTCGCTGATCCGCTCGGTCGGCGCCGCCGACTACCGCCTGCCGCACACGGGCGCGATGCACTATGCCGACGGCGTGCCGAAGATCCCGCACGCCGCGATCACCGCCGAGGACGCCGACACGATCGCGCGCCTCGTCGCGCGCGGCGAGACGGTGACCGTCCGCATGAAGCTGTTCTGCAGCGACGGCGGCATGGTGCCGTCCGCGAACGTCGTGTGCGACCTGCCCGGCCGCGAGAAGCCGCAGGAGATCGTCGTGATCGGCGGCCACCTCGACTCGTGGGACGTCGGCCAGGGTGCGCAGGACGACGGCACCGGCGTCGCCGCGTCGATCGAAGCGCTGCGCGTGCTGAAAGCGAGCGGCATGATCCCGAAGCGCACCGTGCGCGTCGTGCTGTTCATGAACGAGGAGAACGGGCTCGCGGGCGGCGACGGCTACGCGAAGGACCAGGAAAGCCTGATGAGCGACCACGTCGCGGCCGTCGAGATGGACGGCGGCTCGTTCGACCCGCAGGGGTTCGGCATCAGCGCGGGCGACGGCGCACTCGTGAAGATGGCGCCGGTGGGGCGCGTGCTGTCGACGCTCGGCGTGGGCGAGCTGACCGACCGCGGCGGCGGCGCGGACATTGGGCCGATGCGCAAGTTCGGCGTGCCGCAGATCGGCCTGCGCAACGACTCGACGAAGTACTTCCGCTACCACCACACTCCCGCCGACACGCTCGACAAGGTCGACCCGCAGGACCTCGCGAAGTGCTCCGCGATGATGGCGGTGATGGCCTACGTGCTGGCCGAGATGGACGAGCCGCTCGCGCGCGTGCCGCCGCGGAGCGACGAGTCGCGCTGAAGGCCGCGCACATGGCACCCCGGCGCCCGATGCCCGACGCATCGAAGCTCGCGATCGCCGCGCTGCGCGCGCGGCGCACGGACCTCTTCCTCGGGATGCTCCAGCGCGCGCCGCAGATCGCGGCGACGCCCGGCGTCGTCGTCGACGCGGCGCGGCTGCACGACGTCGTCGCGCTGCGCGCACTCGCGAAGGCAGGCGCGGACGTGAACGCATCGGTCCGCAACTACCGGCCGCTGCACGCGGCGATCCAGGAGACGCCGCATTCCGCCGGCGCGACCGGCACGAAGGAGAAGCTCGCATGCGTGGCCGCGTTGCTCGACCTCGGCGCCGATCCCGCGCTGCGCGGAGCGTGGCCCGCCATGCGCGCGCTCGAGGTCGCGTGTGCGTCGGGCGAGCGCGCGGTCGCGGATCTGTTGATCGAACGCGGCGCGCCGGTCGATGCGTTCTCGGCCGCGGCGCTCGGCCGCGTCGCGATCGTGAAAAAGTCGCTCGCGAAGGACGCATCCGCGGCGCGCGCGAAGGACGAGTCGTCCCTCACCGCTCTTCACTTCGCGTGCGTGTCGCGCCTGCATCGAGAGTCGAAGAGCGTCGCCACCGCGCTCCGCGAGATCGCGAAGCTCCTCCTGGATGCCGGCGCCGACCCGAACGCGCGGGCGCGCTCGTGGAGCCACGACGTCGACCCGGCATCGTTCGCGATCTCCGCGAAGCACTTCGAGCTCGCGGAGCTGTTGCTCGCTCGCGGCGCCGACGCGACGGCCGCGCTGCCCGCCGCGCTGTGGAACACCGGCGACGAGTTCCCACGCTTCGCCGAGCTGTGCATCGCGCACGGCGCGAAGCCCGACCGCGCGGCGCACGAGAAGAAGCCGCTCCTGAATCAACTCGTGCGCTGGGGCCAGGTGAAGCCCGCGCTGTGGCTGATGCAGCGCGGCGCGAACCCGAACCTCACGGACGAGCGCGGCTGGACCGCGGTCCACCAGGCCGCGTCGCGCGGCAACCGCCGGATGCTCGAGGCGGCGATCGCCGCCGGCGGCGACGTCGACAAGAAGGCGAAGGACGGCACGACGCCGCGCGCGTTGGCGAAGGCGAAGCGGATCGAGGTGGGGTGAGGGGGCGGCGCTAGGATCCGCGCGCCCCGGGCCCCGCACGCCACGGGCGAGGGAGATCGCAGTGCCCGCCGTTCTCGCCACCGTCGTGTCGTCGCTCGCCCTCGGCGTCGTCGACGAGCCGGTCGACCTGCGCATCTCTCTCGCGGTCGGCGACCCGGTGCTCGTCACGATCGATCGCACGCTGTCCTGCGCGCTGACCGTCGCGGGCAAGCCGGCGACGTCGTGGGACGTCACGGAGTCGCAGCAGTTCATCGACGAATTCACCACGATCGACGCGGCGACGGCGCGATACGAGTCGAAGCGGCTGTACGTGCGCTCGCAGTCCGCGCGCAACGGTCAGAACCAGGATCCGCCGCTCGCCGGCGTGACCGTCAACATGCGGCGCGTCGGCGACGAGGGCGGGCTCGACGTCGGCGACGACTTCGCGCTGCCGCGCAAACTGTTGAACGTGCAGCTCCAGCGCGTGCCGAACGCCGGCGCGTGGCTCGGCATGCCGGAGTCGGCGACGCACGGCGCCGCGGTCGACGCGCAGATCGAGGCGTGGATCTCGACCTTGCTCGACACCGAGAATCTCGTCCTGCTGGAGCGCTCGACGCTCGTGCTCGACTCCGTCGGCGAGGACCGCGTCGCGGTCGTGAAGGGCGAGGTCGTCGTGTCGGAGCCGGTCGACCTGCGCGGCGCGGCGCCGGCGACCGCGCGCTACGAGGGCGAGCTGGAGCTCCGGGTGCATCTCGACGAGCATCGGATCGTCTCGTCGTCCTACGGCGGCAAGTCGACGATCTCCGCCGGAGGCGAGTCCGGCGTCCCCGGCATTTCGGGCAGCGGCACGTTCGCGGCGAAGCTCTCGGTCGCGCGCGGCGACGCCGTGAGCGCCGCACGCAGCGCGATCGTCGCGCCGCGTCCGCGCGTCCGCGAGCTGCCGCAAGGCGTGTCCTTGCAGACGCCGGGACTCTGGGCCGAGTCGGAGATCAGCGAGAAGATCGCCGTCTTCGCGCGCACGCGCGACGCGAAGAAGGGCACCGCCTTCCTCAACGTCGAGCGCCGTTCGCTCGGCACCGACAAGATCGCCGAGCTGCAGAAAGCGCTCGAGGCGGATTACAAGACAAAGGGAATGAAGGTGAAGCTGTCGCCGACCAGCTCGTCGCTCGGCAAAGGCCTCTTGCTCGAGACCACCGACGAGAAGGGCGCGTTCATCCACAACGAGATGTACCCCGTCGGCGCGAACGAGTGGGTGTGGGTCAAACTGAGCGGACCGAAGGCCGCCGTCGACATCGCGATGCCCGAGTTCCAGAAGACGCGAGCGACGCTGAAGGAATTGTCGAAGTGAGTCCGCGCACGGCCGGCGAGGCCGCGGCTTCGCTTCGCCCTCACCCCTCGACGCGCACGCTCCACGAGCGCTCGGACTCGAGCAGGCCGAGCTCGTCCTTCAGCACCCACTGCTCGTTGCCGACGCGCGTCGAGTCGCGCACGCGCACGATCACGCGCCAGGCGCCCAGTCCGAGTTCATCGGGACGGATCGAGAACGTGTCCCGGCCGCCGGCGGCCTTGCCGACCTGCGCGGGTTTCGCGGCGATCGGACGGAGCGGTCCGCGAAGGGCGCGCGAGGCGCGCTCGGGCTCGATCGGCGGCGCCTCGTCCTCCCTCATCACCCACCACGTCGCGTCGAGCGCGTGCGACTTCGGCTTCATCGTCTTCACGGCGAACTCGAACGGCTTGCTCGCCTTCAGCCCGTCTGTCGCCGCGAGCACGATCGGCGTCTTCGAGCCAGCGTTCGCCGCGGGCATCGTCTCCTCGATCGGGTCGACGAGCGTGTGGATGCGCAGCACGATCGCTTCGCGGCAGACGGGGCAGTATTCCTTGCCGACGTCCATGATGCAGTTGTTGGTCGGCTTCCACGCGCCCTGCGGCCGGCCGTTCGCGCCCTGGTACACGCCGACTCCCGAGACGCGTTTGCTCAGCCAGTGCGCCCACGGCACGCGCTTCGGGTCGTCGGTGAACGCGACGTTCGGCCCGCTGTCGTAGGGCGAGCGATGGCCGGTGTTGCTCGAGTACTCGTCGAGCAGCGCCGCGAACGCGTGGCCCCATTCGTGAATGAGCGTCTCGGGACTGCGGCCCCCGACGGTCGCGATGCCGTCGCGGCCGGTGCCGAGCTGGCCGTTCTTCACCAGCACGACGGCGAGGCCGTCGTTCTTCGGCACCTCCTTCAGCATCGCCTGGACGAGCCCGCGCTGGACCGTGACCTGGCTCTGGATGCCGCCGTCGCTCGCCGCGCCGAGCGCGGTGGAGTAGTCGCGCCCGTTGCCGTCGACGCCGTCGTCCTCGCTGACGACGTTGGCGCGGATGAAGTTGAAGTACCCGCCGTACTCCTCAAACACTTCGGTGCGCGGCCACTCGCGCGGGACGATCTTCGCGAGAGTGTCGAAGTCGCCCTGCTGATCGAGGCGGAATCCTTCTCCCATCACGACGACGTCGACGCGATTGTCGGAGGGGCCGGTGTCCTGCATGACGCTCCAGCCGACGAACGCGTTCTTCTGCGAGCGGCGCGCGCCGACTTTGCCCTCTGCGGTGTCCGCGTGCTCTTTCGCGAGCCGCTGGTAGATCTGGATCGCGCGCGCGTACTGCCCCTTCGCTCCCGCGCTCTCGGCCTGCGCGAGCAGCTTCGCCGCCTCGGATTCGAGCGCGAGGTTCGGCGCGAAGTTCGGCGCGAAGTTCGGCGCGAAGTTCGGCGCGAAGTTCGGCGCGAAGAGCGCGGCCGCCACGCATCCGAGGACGATCGACGGGTTCATGCGCCGTGATTCAGGTCGCGGCCGGCCAGACCGCCGCGAGCTTCACGCGCAGTCCGGGGAACGCGCGGCTCTCGACCTCGGCGTCGTTCTCGAAGCGGCCGACATCCGCGAGCACGCCGTTCTCGAGCGCGAGTTGCCAGCACGTCCGCGCCGCGGGATCGAGGATCCAGTACTCGCGCACCCCGTGGCGCTGGTAGGCGCGACGCTTGTCGAGCAGGTCGCGAGAACTGGTCGATGGGCTCATGATCTCAGCGACGAAATCCGGCGCTCCGAAGATCCCCTCCGTGCGCGCGATCTCGAGGCGCTCGCTGCGCACGGCGATCACGTCGGGTTGGAGCACGACGTCATCGGCGAACACGATGTCGAGCGGCGCGATCCACGCGCGACCCATGGCGCGCTCGCGGAGCTGCGAGTCCAGCAGATGGCCGAGCGCCAGGACGACCTCCTGATGCGGTCGGTTCGGAGCGCTCATCTCCGACACCACGCCGTCGAGGATCTCGTATCGCTTGCCGTCGTCCGGCCACGCCGCATACTCGCGGTAGGTCGCTCTCTCGCCGACGTGGCTCGTCGTGCTGGCCATCGCTTCGCTCCTCGGCATCGATCGCTCTCCACGAGGTCGTCCGCCTCCGATCGCGCGCGAAGATCGCGCGCGGAGAGGACGACGATGTGGAGGGACGAAGGTTACACCGGCGGCGGTGTGCGGTGCGTCAGTCGATGGTGAGGCGCACGCCGTTGGTCGCGTAGTACCCGAGCGGCAGCGCCGGATCGGGGCGGAACGCCTGCGCCACGAAGCTCGTCAGCGGCGCGCCGAACGGGACCGGACCGAGCGCGACGGAGTAGAGGCCGGTGAACATCGGGACCACGATCGGTCCGACGAGCGGCGACGCGGCAAACAGCGTGCAGCCGCCACCGAGCGGGAGTGCGATCTCGTTGGGAGAGACGAACACGAAGCCGATCGGCGGCGCGGACGGGTTGATCGTGAGATCGATCCGCAGCGTCACGCCGGTGGCGCGCGGGGTCAAGCAGGGCGCGCCGATCACGGTCAGGCTCGGCAGACCGCCGTGGGAAGCGGAGCAACTCGCGCCGATCGTCTCGGTCTTGCCGCAGGTGATCGTGAAGCCCCGGACCGCGTCGCCCCCGAAAGGATTGGGGTCCGCGCTGACCGCGAGGTCGGAGACGCCGTCGCCGTTCAGGTCGCCGGCGTTGACCAGATAGTTCCCCACGAAGCCGATCGAGCCGTTGCTGTTCACGGACCACAGTTGGGCGCCCGTGCGGCCGGAGAACACCCGAAGCGACCCAGTACTGTCACCGACCGCGACGTCCCCGTACCCGTCTTTGTCCGCGTCACCGGCCGCGACGACATCGCCCCAGACCGCGGACACCTGCGTCCCGTCGATCTGGATGAGGGCCGATCCATCGATCCCGGAGCGCACCAGAAGCGGTGTGGGATTGCCCGGAGGACTCGCAGCCCCGACCGAATTGGTCACGAGATCTCCTCGCCCATCCGCATTGACGTCCCCGACGCCGAAGACGATCAGACCGACGTGATCCTGGAACACAGTTCCTGGGAAGCTCCACAGTGGCGTTCCATTGCTGCCAGAAAAGACGCGCACCGCGCCGTGTTCACCCACGGGCCCGCTGCTTTCGAACGGCGAGCCGACCGCGAAATCCGGGACAGCATCGCCGTTGCAGTCGCCGACGCTCGCCACGGCATACCCAAATCGGGACGAGCCGCTCCCGGAGAGCGCATAGAGTTGTGAACCGTTCGCGCCCGAGTAGACGTGAACGACGCCAGCCCACACTCCTGGGGTCGGCTGCTCGAACGGCGCCCCGACGACGAAGTCGTCCTTCCCATCGCCATTCACGTCGCCAATGCCGGCGACCGAGGACCCGAAGCGTTCGTCGACGGTCACGCCAGAAACCGTGATTAAGAGTGTCCCATCCAAGCCTGACAATGCCACGGCGTAACCGGGGATGACCTGTCCCGACTGCTTGCCGGGCCCGGGCACACCGACGAGGACGTCACGAACGCCGTCACCATTCACGTCCGCGCTGCTCGCAACGTCGCCGAACGACTCTAACGAGGTCATCCGTCCGACGGTCCAGAGGATGGCGCCGGTTCGTCCGGACCGCACATCCACGGCAGAGAGCCACGGAGCGATGTCCTGAGCGTCGAAGATCTGGGAAACGACATCCGCAATTCCGTCGGCGTCGACATCGCCGATGCTCGTGATGGGACCGGACGAGCCTCCCGTGGCGTGTGAACGAGGAATCGTCGCGATCTCGACCTGGGCAAATGCGCGCATCGAACCAAGTCCGAGCACTAGAGCGATCGCCAAGATCGGACACGCGCGCGGGCGCTGTGATAGCGGTTTGAGACGGAAGACGTTCATTGGGAGTCGATCCTCACGACGAATCCGTGCTGCGGGGGCAACGAGTGAAGATTCGGAGGAACCCAATCGACATAGGGGAGGCTGCCGCCCGAAGTCCCTACACCGAGTTGACTCATCTCCTGCGGAGCGGGAGTGAGTCCGAGGACCGTGTGAAAATCGAGACTCGTGGTGGTTCCTCCGACGAAAACAGTGTTTCCGTTGAAGCTGATTCCGAATCCGATCTCGTCTCCGGGATTCGACGCCGTGCCACCGAAGAGCGCGCCGCGAGTGACGACGTGGTTCGCGATCTTGAACAGGAACGCATCCTGTGAACCGTGAAGCACATTGAACGGCGCACCCTCGGTCACGAGTGCCGCCCCCAACGTGTCCGTGAAGCTCGCTGCGCTCGAGGTCGTCGACCCCGTCACGTAGATCGAGCCGGCGGCGTCCGTGTCGACCGCGAGGATCTCGTCAACTCCGGTCCCCCCGAGATAGGAACTGAACTCGAGCGTCTCGTCCGGAATCGTCTTGCTCGGGTCGAAGATCGCGACGAACCCGTCGCCGCCGAATCCCGACGAGCGGAACGCAAGCTTGGTCGGGAACGACGGCGACGTGGTCGAGCCGACGACGGCAACACGCAGATCCGGGAGGGTCGCGATGTTCCAGCCCCAGTTGTCCGCGCTGCCCGCGCCTCCGCCAAGATAGGAGACATATGTCCAGTTGGCGGCGGTCTCATCGACCCCGGCGATGAACGCGTCGCGGATCGCTCCGGAGGGATTCGGTTGCTTGGCGTTCGGACTGGTGGGCAGCCCTCCGCCGTTGGACGACTCTATGTCCCCCGTCACGTACGGGCGAACGATCGAGGGAGTCACAGGGTCGATCTCCAGGGCCACTGCGAAACACCGCATATGAGGATCACCCTCCGGGAACCGTGGCTCGACGATCGTCGACCACACGAGGGCGTCACCAGCGGGATTGACCTTCGTCAGAAACCCTGCGAGATGCGTGCCATGGACGACCGGGTCGACGACTCCTGCCGTCGTGGGGAAGGGCCAGGTTCCGGGTGCTCCTTCGTTTCCGCCTACGGTCCAACCCGTGACGTAGGCGTTTCCGTATGGGTCGACCTTGACGTCCTCTGCGCAGTCGGGCTCGCTGCTCGAGAGAAGTTGAGTGTAGACAAGTGTCGATCCGTCGCTCGAGACCTTGAGCGCGAATGCCTCGCCCTGGCCGACGGGAAGCGGCGCGAATGGCAGGTTCGGAAAATCTCGGAAGAATTCATCGTAGGTGTAACCAGCGACATAGACGTTCCCTTCCGCATCGACATCAATGCCACGCCCGACGTCGATGTTCTCCTCTCCCTCAGTGGCGGCGCCGCCGATGTAAGACGTCCATACGAGTCGCGGGTCAGTGCCAGTCGCTGGCTTACTATTCGAGTCGAACTCGGACACGAAGACATCCCAGCCGCCATGGTTGACTTTGCCGTAGTCGTTGGGCTGGAGCCAATTCTTCTCAATCAGTGTGGTCCCTAACGTCCCGCCCGTCGCAACGACGCGGTTCGGATGCGCCACGCCTCCGGTTCGCACGACATCGAGTAATACGTCCGCGTGATTGGTCCCCCAATAGGTGGACCATTTCGGCGCGAAGACTTGGAGCGGGGGATCGATGGTGACCGCCAATCGCGGATCATGTCCAGGCAACTCGAATCCGAAGCAGTCGTCGCCGAGCAGGACGACCCGGCTCTCGAGCGGTCTCCGCGTGCCATCCGGCTCGCGCACGAAGGACCGCGGCGGAAGTTGCCGCAGCACGCCGGCGGGCGTTTCGATGCACAGCGCTCCGTCCGGATCGATCTCGAGTGATCTCGCGCCTTCGACGTGCACCCGGACGCGGCTCACGTCCGCTCCAGGAGCGAGTTCGAGGTCGTACTCGAACTCGGGCGTGTGCCGGACTTCGAGGTCGATGCCGGGGTACAGACCCGAGTAGTGCACGCGCGACCAGCTCGGGACGAAGCTGTGCCAAAGTGCTGGGTCGTTGCCGAGGAAGTAGTTCGCGTACGCGCTTTCGCGGTCGAGCCCCTCAGGCTTCACGTTCTGCGCCCCTTCGAAGCGGAGCCGCACCCACGAGTGGTCAACGACCGGGAGCTTGAAGTCGCGTCCTCGCGTGAAATCCGCGGCGTGGACCAAGCGCGGCAGCGCGATGAAGAAGCCGTCACGCGTGAGGTCGACCGTGACGCCCGAGCGCTTCACCACGAACTCGACGCGGTCACCGAACTGGCCACGGTTCTCGACAAAGCCGAGTTGCGAGACATCGATCGGCGGCGCGCCGCCCTCGACGGGTTTCAGTTGGGGGGGGGGTGATCGACTGCGCTTGCGCCCACGCCGCGACGCCCGGCGTCACGAGTGCTGCCGACGAAACCATGACGCAACGCAAGAGCGACCTCGAAGCAACCGCCATGCGCACAGTGCGACGACCCATCATCGACGACTCCCATTCTTCCGTCTGACGTCCGAGTGGAAGAAGAATCGGCTGGGGCGCTCGGATTGTCAAGTCACCGCGAGAGCGCCGTGGGGCGATCGACCTCGCCGGACCGGGAGCCTCTCGGAGGGTGATAAGAGCCGGGTCACCGATCGAAGCCCCCCGTTGCGAATGCTCGCGTGCGAATGCTCGCGCCCTATCGGTTCGCCGCCGGCCAGACCGCCGCGAGCTTGACGCGCAGTCCGGGGAACGCGCGGCTCTCGACCTCGGCGTCGTTCTCGAAGCGGCCGACGTCCGTGAGCACGCCGTTCTCGAGCGCCAGCTGCCAGCACGTCCGCGCGGTGGGATCGAGGATCCAGTACTCGCGCACGCCGTGGCGCTGGTAGACGCGTCGCTTGTCGAGCAGATCGCGGGAGGTGCTGGACGGGCTGAGGATTTCCGCGACGAAATCTGGCGCGCCGAAGACGCTGTCCGTGCGCACGATCTCGGAGCGCTCACTTCGCACGGCAACGATGTCCGGTTGGAGGACGACGTCGTCCGCGAAGACGACGTCGAGCGGCGCGATCCACGCGCGGCCGTCCCTCGTGGTCGAGAAATGGCGATCGAGCTCGCGCCACAACTGCGCGGCGACCTCCTGATGCAGGCGGTTCGGCGCGCTCATCTCGGAGACCACGCCGTCGAGGATCTCGTATCGCTTGCCGTCGTCGGGCCACGCCGCGTACTCGCGGTAGGTCGCTCTCTCGCCGACGTGGCTCGTCGTGCTGGCCATCGCTT